>NZ_JBEXLL010000096.1:0-19236 GCF_040609955.1 Nocardia sp. NPDC004568 | reverse complement strand
AGCTTCCGCACGATGTCCTCGGCGGAATGCCGCTTGCGTCCTGCCATGGTTCCAGTGTCCCTTCCGGCCCTGATCAGAGCCACTCAGGACTCTAATACCGGGCGGACGCATTCACTGGGGGCACTCCAATTGCGTTATCCCGATGCTCCGGATGAGTAGGTCAACCTGCATATTCGGTGTTTGCGCCGCTACCGCCCGAACCCGGGACCGGCTCACGGTGGCGGTGATGGCGGTTCGGCGGGGCCCTCGAGTCGGGCCCACAGGTGATCTGCGTACGTGTGGTCGTGGTCTTCGCCGGGCGGAAAGAGGAGGCTCGGCGACTTGTCGCCGGAGTCTGCCTGCAATTCGCGGAAGCGCTGCGCCTCTGCTTCCAGTCCGAACAGCGACACCGGATCGATCGGTTCTCCCCTCGACTCCCGGTTGTCCAGTGCGTGCGCCCACTGCTGGTAGCGGTCGCTTCCGGCGCGCACCGATTCGGTCCAGTCCCGCAGGGGGGTGAACATGTCGTTGTCGAAGTTGTCGATAACGCTGGGTGATAGACCCCGATTCTCCAGCGACCAGTTCATCACAATGCGCGAAGTGCGGCCGTTCCAGTCGGCGAGGACGTGCGGGGACACTATTCTTTTCTGCGTTCCGGCGGAGAGTTGATACAAGTCGTTACTCGGGTCTCCTCTGCCCGAGTTGTACCAGTCGCACACGGACTGCTGCAGGTGTAGCGACACCGAGTCCGAGCTGACGAATCGGGGAAACACGATGACCCCGTTGCTGTTGTAGGTTCTTTCGATGCCGGGGGGCTGATAACCCCTCAACGGGTCGGCGTCGACAGCCGCGATCTCACTATCGGTCAGTGGTCTGGGGAGAACCTGGATCTCTCGGGCACCTTCCTGTCCGGGGATTACAGGAGAGATCACGAGCCCGTGGTCTCTGGCATCGAACGGTGCCGCGTAGGTCAATACCGGATTCTCCGCGATGGCGGCCCTCTGGCTTCTGGTCAACGGCTCTGCGAGTCTGCCCCAGTTGGCGTTCTTGCCCGAACGGAACCCCTCTTCGATCCGGCACCTTCCGGCGGCCTCCGGATCATGCCGTATCGCCAATCGCTTGTGTATCCCACGGATGAACGACACGGTCAGGTCTTGGTTGCCGTAGCGGCGAGCGTACAACCGGGCATGTAGGTAGCTGGCCCAGTGGTCGGCGCCGAAGATAAGGTGAGGCTCGGGCTGGCGGCCGGCGACAGCGGTCGCCCAGAACTTGCGGTCGATGTACAGGCTGGCTTCGAGGAGGCGTCGAGCCTCCGAAGTTAGACCCATCTCCCGTTCCAGGCAGGTGATCTGGTAGTGAATATCCCGATCCAGGAACTCGGGTCGGTCCCATTCCGGGATGCGACCCGGAAAGTCAGTTCCCTTGGCACCCTTCTCGCTCGAGTCGAGGACGTGTTCCAGCGTTGCGCGACTCGATCGATCGGCACTGGTGAAGGTCTGGGCCGTGGCCTCGAGGGCGTTCGCGCCTATGTGGTCGCCGCCGATAATGTTGGCGACGTGTCTCGTCGCAAGCGATGCCTGGAAGTTCAACCGTTCGGCCGCGTCGTGCAGGACGGCTTGCAGTATTCCGCTCCCTAACATCCAGCCCACCTCACCACCGGCATCCCGCATCCGCCCAGGCGGAGAATCCGGCGATGCGCCGTCGGGGCGCTCACCCCCGAAAATCGACGGCCAGTCCGAGGCGATCCCCCGGTGCACGCGCGCTGCGCTGCCCGGCTGTCTCGGTAGTCGGTGGCCGCGGGACCCTGCCCGACGTCTGCCACATCAGGCTGGCGCGCAACCACGGCGGTGATGACGCCGAATGTCTCGGTGGGTTTCACGTCGAGGTTGTGCGTTTGGTACGACTCGTCGCGATAGGCCACCGGCCCCTTGGTGCGGCGGTATACATCTGCCACGACGCGCAATACTACTGCGCTGATTCACTGGTCAGCGCAGTAATTCTGTGGCAATGCCGTCAGGGCACCGACTCCGCCCTCCTACACCGACGCTGCGCAGTTCAACGGGGTTACGCCGGGCGGTGTAATGGACGACCGGGACACCCCGTCGACGGTGATCGTCGCGGCCACGACGATCTCGAGGATATCGAGCTGGTGGGCGATATCGAGGTGATCGGTCGGTTCGGCGAGCAGCAATTCCCCGGGCTCTTGGCCAGCGCCTGGGCGATCTGGGTCCGCTGCCGTTCGCCACCGGAGAGGGTGACCCAGTAGCGGTGCGTATGGCCGGCGAGGCCGGTATCGCGAAGGACCCGGTCGATCGCCACTTCCTCGTCGCTGTCCTGACCGAACAGATCGCGGTGCGGAATGCGTCCGAGCCGCACCACATCCAGAACGGTGTGATCGACCTCGGTGTGCGCGTGCTGCCCGACCATGGCGATCCGGCGGGCCGACGGGCGGCGGCCCAGGCGGTGCAGGGGAGTGCCGTCGAGGATTACGCTGCCGCGGTCCGGTCATGCGATACCGGCCAGCAGGCACAGCAGTGACGATTTGCCGGAGCCGTTCGGTCCCATCAGGCCCACTGTCTACCCGGTTCCGGACGGTCACCGCGTCCACGACAAGGTGACCGCCGCGAGTTCAGGACAGATTCTGTGCGTGCAGGGTCACCGTGTGCTCCGCCGAGTCGGGATGGGTTTCCCGCGATGCCCGGCCCGTCACGGCGCGCTCGAGGTGCGGAACAGCAGCAGTGCGAAGGCAGGTACCCCAGTGGGTGCCGTCACAACGCCGACCGGAACCTCCTGCGGCGCGAACACGGTCTGGGCCAGCGCGTCGACCCAGACCAGCAGGATTGCGCCCAGTACCGAGGTCACCGGGATCAACCGGCTGTGCCGGGGGCCGACGAGGAATCGGGCGGCGTGCGGCAGCACCGGTCCGATGAATCCGATCGCCCCGGCCGCGCTGACCAGTACCGCGGTCATCAGGGCGGTGATCACGAGCAGGATCAGCTGGGTCCGGCCGGCCGCAACGCCCAAGGTCGCGACGGTCGAGGAGCTGAAGGTGAACGCGTCCAGCGCGGGGGTGTACCACCGGCACAGCACCAGTCCGGCGGCGCAGACCGCCGCGGTCGTGCCCACATCTGTCCAGCTCGCGCCCGCGAGCGAACCCAGCAGCCAGAACAGGACGCCGCGGGCACGTTCGGCGTCGACCGGGGACATGACGACGAACGAGGTGAGCGTCGAGCCGGGTGTCGGCGCCACCCGACAACGAACTGAACGTACGACCCACTCGATCCGGCGTACCGGCCGCGGGCGAACGCGATGGCGATTTCCTGCCAGCGCGCACCGTATGCCCTCACCGATGCTCATAGGGCAAGAACGGAAATCACGAAAGGAACGACATGTCGGAGAAGATCGTGGTGGTCACCGGGGCGACCCGCGGAATCGGACGCGCCACCGCGACGGCGTTCGCCCGCGCGGGCTACCGGGTGATCGTCACCGGACGCCGCGCGCCGGCGGTGGAGGCCGTGGTGGGCGACCTGCGGTCGGCCGGGCTCATGGCCGAGGGGGAAATTCTCGACGTGTGTTCGGTGGACAGCGCGCGGTGCCTGCACGATTCCCTCGCCGAACGACACGACCACATCGACGTGCTGGTGAACAATGCCGGCATCCTGCCCGAGGCCACCGCCACGGGTTCGGTGAACTTCGCCCATCCCGGCGCGTTCACCGAGACATTGATGACCAACACCTTCGGCCCCGCGAATGTGATCGAGGCGCTGTTGCCGCTGGTGCGCCGCGCACCGGCCGGACGGATCGTCAATATCTCCACCGAGATGGGTTCGCTCACCGAGCAGCGCAACCCCGACTCGGCGTACTTCTCGATGGTGGTCCCGGGCTATCAGGCGTCGAAGGCGGCACTGAACAGCCTCACGGTCGGTCTGGCGAAAACGCTGGCCGATACCGCGGTCCGGGTGACGTCGGTATGCCCGGGCTTCGTCGCGACCGAGTTGGCTCCCGCGGCGGCCGACGCGCCGACGACACCGGAGCAGGCCGCCCAGGTGGTGCTCGCGGCGGCGGAAGCGCCGGAGGTATCCGTCCACGGCGCGTTCGTCGGCGCGCGAGGGGCCATCGCCTGGTAGCGGGTCGCGGTGGTCGCGGTGGCAGTACCCCCTGGCGATGCCCGGGCGGAGTGTTCAGCGCCCTTCCCGGCCGCCGCCCCCGGTGGCGGCCCGGATCCCCGCGGCGGCGTACCGCACGATAGCCGCGACCTCGTCGCGGTGGCCGGACCAGTCGTCCACCCCCACACCGAGATAGCCGTCCCGCGCGCGGCGCAGCAACGCGGCGTGGGCGGCCGGGACGCGCGCCGCGAGACGCCGGGCGGCTTCGGCTTTGGAGACCACCGTCTCGCTCTCGGCGGTGATCCACATCCGTGCCAGCGTCAAGACGACATTGCGCTCGTCGCCGTCCACACCGGCGGTCAGCGCGGGCAGGCTCTCGGTGACCGCGCGGATCAGATCCTGCGGCGGTACGGGATCCAGTAACCGGTCGGCGGGCGGTCCGGCCAACGCCACCGACGAGTCGCGCACCATGCCGAGCAGGATCGCCAGGTCGGGGTCGGGGGCGGGCGGGCCGACCGCGCCGCGCTCGAACTCCGCCCGCATCCATTCGCCGTACACGAACTCGCCGCGCGGCGGGAAGCGCCAGGGCACCACGGCCGCACGCGCCACCACAGTCGGTTCCACCGGCCTGGCCCCACCTGCCCGGGGCCACGGTCCCGAGTGCCGGAGAAGGCTCCCGGACAGCCGCGCCCGGAGTGCGTCGTCGAGGGCGGTGGCGGTGACCGCCAGGAAATCGAGGTCGCTGTCGTACTGCAGACCGCTGGTCACCGCCGATCCGTACAGGTACAGGCCGAGCAGCTGGGCGCCGAGCAGATCGGTGACGGTTCGCGTGATCGGCGCGGTTTCCGCGGCGAGACCGGCAGGTGGCGTGGGCACGCACTCACGATAGGCCGAAGGGAGGACAGCGGAATCGGGGTTGTCACGGAGGCGCGCGGCCCGGCGGCCGGTCTAGGTTCGAGTGGAGGCCCGGTTCGGGCCGGTCGGGGTGGGTCGTCGAACAGGTCGGAACAGTGAGGTCGTGATATGAGTGCGGTTCGGGCGGTCCCCGGTTCCGAGCGAGAGCTGTCCGAACCCGAGGACCCGCGGCCGGTGCGGTGGTCGTGGCCGGCGCGGGTGGCGTTCCGGTTCGGTGTCGTCTACACCGCGATCTTCTGTGTGCTGATCGGCCAGGTCGTGTACGTTTTCGCCGGGTTCACCCACGAGTTCTTACCCGACACCGCGCCGACGTGGCCGCTGCTGGCGGTCGAGCCGGTGCTGAAGTGGGTGGGGCAGACGGTATTCGGCATCGATGTGCAGTTCCACCGCGACTCCGGCAGTGGCGACCAGGCGATCATCTGGCTGATGGTGTTCACCGCGCTGGTGGTGGCGGTCGTGGCGGCGGTGCTGTGGTCGGTGCTCGACCGGCGGCGTCTCGCGTACCCGCGGGCCGGCACGTGGTTCCTGACGATCCTGCGGTGGTGCGTCGCCGGGCAGATGCTGTTCTACGGCGTCGCCAAAGCGGTGCCGACCCAGATGCCGCCCCCGCCCTTCTCGGCACTCATCCAGCCCTATGGTGAGCTCTCGCCGATGGCGGTGCTGTGGCTACAGGTGGGTAGTGCGCCGGTGTACCAGATCCTGCTCGGGGTAGCGGAACTGGTCGGTGGCCTGCTGCTGCTGGTCCCGCGTACGGCCACCCTCGGTGCCATGCTGAGCGTGGTGAGCATGGCGCAGGTGTTCGTGCTGAACATGACCTTCGATGTCCCGGTCAAGATCCTGTCGTTCCATCTGCTGGTCTTCTCGCTCGTCCTGCTCGTTCCCCAGGCCCGCCGGTTCGCCGACTTCTTCCTGCTGGCGCGCCGCGCCGATCCCGCGGTGCAGCCACCGCTGTTCACGAGCCGCCGGGCCGCGCGGACGGCCGGAATCGTCCAGGCGGCACTCGGGATCTGGCTGATCGTCGGGATATCGACGGCGGGTTGGTCGGCCTGGCAGGAATTCGGCGGGGGCGCGCCGAAACCGGAGCTGTACGGGTTGTGGGAGGTCACCGGGTTCCGGATCGACGGACGCCCGGTGCCGCCGCTGCTCACCGACCCGGATCGCTGGCAGCGGCTGGTGATCGAAACCGAGGGCGCGGTGTCGTGGCAGCGGATGGACGGGGCGTTGGTGACGGTGCCCGCGCAGGTCGACGGCACCGCGCGCACTCTCACGATCGCCGACCCGGCGGGCGCGCCGACCGCGAACCTCACCTACACCCGTCCGGAGCCCGGAACCCTGCGACTGGACGGCGAACTGGACGGACGGCCGGTGACCGTCGACCTGCGTGCGACCGATCCCGGTGCCTTCCCGCTGAACGGTCCGCGGTTCCATTGGGTACAGGACCATCCCGGCCGGTAGGGCACAGCGGCACCGTCTCAGGGTTGTGGCGGAATGACCCCGGGCTGGTCGGGCGCGCGCTGTCCGGGCACCGGTCCGGTGATACCGGGCTGCCCGGCCGGATCCGAGAGCGGTACCGCGGTCGGATTCGGTGCCGCGGGCGGTTCCGGCTCGGGCGGCTTCGCGGGTGGTTGTTCGGCCGCGGGCGGTGGTACGGGCGGTGCCGGTGGGCCGGCGCCGGGCGCAGGCTCCTCGGGTGGCGCCGAGCCGTCGGCCGGCTCCGGAACCTCGGGCGCGGGCGGCGGGGAACCGCCGCCCTGCTCGGGGGACGGCGTGGGGACGCTCTCCGGCGCCGCGGGAGTCTCCGGGGTGGGAGCCGCCGGGGCGGAGTCGTTCTCCGGTGCCGGCGGCGCGGGATTCTCCTGGGTGGAGTCGTGCCGCGGCGACGGTCGATCGGCGGGACCGGACTCGGTGGCCTCGTCGCCGGGCGCGGGCGCGCCGGAATCTCCCGTCGCCGGCGCCGAATTCGCGCCGACCGCCGTATCGACCTGGGCACGCGGCGCCGGCGGCGGGCCGAGCGGCGGCAGCGGGCCGGGGGCGGCCGGCGGTTCGGGTAGCGCGGGCACCGCGGTGCCCGCCGCGAGGTAGGCGGGTTTGTAGACCATGTTCATGGTGAGGATCGCTTCCTGGCGCAGCACCTCCTGCACCATCTGCGCGTCGATCACCTTGGCTGCCTCCAGCAGCCGGGCCAGCGCGCCGACCGGGCCGGAGTCGCCGGGCGGTACCACCGCGATCTTCACCGCTTCCGCGGCCGCGGCCACCGCGCCCAGGCGCAACCCCACCTGCCCGAGCACCCCGGCCAGCTCCTCCACCGAATCGGCGAAACTGCGGGTGCTGGCGAAGGCGGCGTCGGCGGCCTCACCGTCCCACTCCATCGCGTTCATCACCCGGTCCGCGCCGGCGCGGGTCAGGGGCAGCGAGGTCTGCAAGGTGGTGGCGGCGTGCATCCAGGTGCCGGAGATCCGCAGGATCTCGCCGGCATCGATCTGCTGGGTGGCCCGGTGGATGTCCTCGTGGCGCATGGCTTCGAAATGCTCCATGGCGCTGATGTAATCGGGATCGACCCCTGTCATGAGATCTCCTTCGCAGCGATCGCATGCGGTCCGCGGAGACCGCGGCGCGGGCGGAGGTCTCGCCGCACCGGGTCTGCGCAGCGGGTACGTGTGTCGGCGGCGGCCGTTGCGCAGGCGGAGGACTCGCTCCTCATCGGTCGAGCCCGCCGTCGAGGGCGCGGACCGCGGCGGCGTTCGCGGCGTCGGCCTCGTCGTAGAGCCCGCCGCTGACCAGGAACGCTTCCTTCATCCGATAGGCCGCTTCGATGTAGTGATCGAGCAGGGCGGCGGCGTCGCGGGCCTTGTGCCCGAACCCCGCCTGGAGTTGCTGCGCCGAGATCAGTCCCCCGAAACCGTGTGGATCGGAGGCGTCTTCCAGACGCTGTCGCAGATAGATGAGCCGGTCGGCCTGGCGGTCGTAGAGTTCCGCGCAGCGGCGCGCCGCCTCCGGATCGAATTTGACCGTTCCCGCATGGGCTGCCTGGCGGAACCGGACGATCTCGGCGCGGCTGTCTTCGATCTTCATGACTGGCGTACCCCTCCGTCGGTCAGGCCCAGCGTAGCCGGAACCGGTGACCCTGGGCAGCCCGTCCGGCGCGATATCGGCTCAACCGGGAATCCGCTTCTGCAGATGCGCGGCGAGTTGTTCGGGGGAGGCGGGCACCATGTGCACGTTCTCGTCCGCCTTGAGCAGGTAGCGGCCGTCGTTCTCGACATCGAGCCAGGTGTAGTGCAGCGGCGGCGGCGGATTCGGCCGGTCCAGACGCGATTCGATCCGGATGTGGCCGTCGGCGGTGTGCGGGGCGCACAGCAGCTTCCGGATCAGCGGCGCGGCCCGTTCTTCCTGCCTGACGGTTTCGGTGTCGCGGACCGCCGCGGCCGAGGCGGTGCGGGCCGGGTAGCGGCCCGCGGGTGCTTTCGGCAGCAGTGCCGCCAGCCGGGCTCCCAGCTTGGTGCTGTGCCCGATCGAGAGCTGAACCGGGCCGCCGAATTCCCTTGTCCGTCCTGGGGCCTGGACCGCCAGGACCGCGCGGTCGTACACGACACACCCCAGCACGCGCAGTTCCCGGCCCGGTTCGGGCGCACCACCGATGGCGATCACCCGCGTCTGCGGCAGTGCGAGAATGCGCAGGCAGGCATCGAGATCGGGGTCGGGCGGGAACCGCTGGGCGAGTTCGGCGCGCAGCAGCCGGGCGTCGCGCTCGGTGCGCGGCGATTCGAGTACCCGCAGCGGGTAGGGGATCCGGTCCAGGTCGGCGCGCCGCCATACATGCGCGAACTCGTCGGGGGTCAGGCTCCAACTCACGCGGAATCACATCCTCACCGAAACCTGCGCGGGCCTTCCCAGACTATCGGTTGTTCCGCGCCGCCCCGGCCTCGGCACGGCCGGACCCGGTGGCCCCGGGGTCGGACACAAAACCCGAATACGCGGTGGACGAGGTCGTTCTCGGGTTTACTCGTCGGCACGGACGAGGATGTCTGTTGTGGCAGACCGGGTTGGAGGTCGGTTCTTGCGGGTGCTCGGGACGGACGATACCGAGACGGAGACCGTGGCGCCGCGGGGTGCGGTCCGCCGGTCGTATGCGCCGGAAGCGCGACTACCGGGGTGGACGGTGACCGCATCCGCGCGTCCCACATTCCGCGGGGGCGGGCGATGGCGGCGGTGATCCGGGGCGCGGGCGAACCGGTGGCGCCGGGGGAACCGCGGATCTGGGACGACGCGACCGCCGCCGAGACCTTTCCCGGGGCCACCGCACCGCTGACCTTCACCTTCGCCGCCGGAATCCACGGGCGGGTGTGCCGGGAATACGCGCGTTCACTGGGTATCCCGGCGGACCAGCTGGCGCAGACGGATTCGTGGACGCCCTATCTGCTGGGCAGCTTCCACGGCCGGGTCTACCTCAACCTGCTGCACTGGTACCGGCTGGCGGCGATCGCGCCCGGACACCGGCTGCGTCGCCGCGGGCTGGAGGCGGTGCTGGGCGCGTCCGATCCGCTCCTCGACGAGCTCGCGGACACGCTGGGTCCCTTCACCTTCGATTCGCGGGCGCGCCGGCTCCGGTCGCGGATCCGCACGGCCGGGGTGTTCGGGCACCGGGCGTTGCGGATGGAATCGCTGATGCGGGAGTTCCGCGCCGAGTTCGACCGCGTCTGCGACCGCTACGAGACGACCGACTACACGCACGGGGAGCACGCCTACGCCGAGTATCGGCGCCTGGACCGGGAGCTGGTCCTGCTGTGGGGTCCCGTGACGGTTCTGGACGCGCTCGCGCTGACCCTCACCGGCGCGGTGGTCGCGTTGACGGAGGCCTATCTGCCGGAGGCGCCCGTGTCGTTCCGGTACGCCGCGCTGCGCCCGCCCGTGGCTGCCGGAGCGCCCGGCACCGCGGAGCGCCCGGTACGTGGCGAGCCGGTCGCCACCGGAGTGGACCCGGACACCTACCTCGACCGGACGCTGGGCGGTCCGCGCCGATGGCTCTACGACGTGGTCCGGGCGCGCGCGGCCCGCTGTGCCGAGCATCGAGAGACCCTGCGGTCGAGCCGGGACCGGGCATCGGGTCTCATCCGGGGCATGACCCGGGTGATGGCCCGTGATCTCGCCGGACGCGGGATCCTCCACGATTCCGCCGATATCCGGTTCCTCACCGTCGGCGAACTGCGCGACTGCTACGACCGGGTGCCGATACCGGATCTGCGGGCACGGATCGGCGCACGGAAGGCCGCCCACGCCGCCGCGGGGCTCTCGGCTCCGGTAAGGTTCGCTACCGAAGGATCGGATTTCCCGGATTCCGAACTGGCGGAACAGGGTTGGTCGTCGCGGACCGGAATCGCGATCGCCCGCGACGGCGAGGTGCTCACCGGCACCGCGTCCGCCGCGGGGGTGGCCGAGGGGACCGCGGTGCTGGCGGACCGATCGGGCGGCCCGGCCCCGGGGGTGCTGATCACCGAGAGCGCCGATCCGCACTGGGTGGCGGCACTCCCGTCCGCGTCGGCGCTGGTGATCGAACACGGTGGTCCGCTGACCGCGGTGGCCACCGTCGCCCGGGCGCTCGGCGTGCCCACGGTGGTGCGGGTGCCGGAATGTACCGCGAAACTGCGGACGGGTATGCGCCTGCGGGTGGACGGGGCCGCGGGCACGGTGACGGTTTTATCCGGGGTGGGCCCGAGATGAGGTGGAGTACATGATCGATCCGCAGACCGCGCAACCCGCCGCGCCCCCACCACCGGACCCGCTGTCGGCTCTGCTGTCGGCGCTCACCCCCGCCGCGGACAAAGCGGCCGCCTACCTCGACGACACCTATGTACTCGAATGCGTGGATCACCTGCGCCGGCTGCGGGTCGACCCCGCCGCGTTCGCGTCCCGTCATTCGCTGCTGTTGCTCACGCCCGGCGCCATCGTCTCCCGGGCGGTGGACCCGACGCTGAACTGGCTGTCCGGCAACGGATTCCGGGTGGTGGACGCGGCCGCTGTGCCGTTGAACCGGCATCTGGTGCGCGCACTGTGGCGTTACAGCTGGGCCACCGCCTCGCCGGAGCGGCGCCGGCTCACCGATCTGCTGGCCGGGATATCGGAGGCGCTGTTGCTCGTCGTCACCGGACCCGACGGTGAACTCCCGGCTCCGGTGCGGCTGGCCGAAGCCGCCGGCCCCGGCGATCCGGCGCGGCGCCGCCCGGGACAACTGCGCTCGCTGCTCGGCCGGCGCAGTACGGTGCTCGACCCCGTGCACACGCCGGAGGACCCCGCCGATGTCGTGCGGGAACTGGCCGTCTTCTTCCCCGAGGCCCGCCGTGCCGAGGTGATCTCCCGGGCCTACACCGGCGCGGACAGTGCCGAGACCGCCCGGACCCTCTCCGACGCCCTGTACGCCCGCACGCCGTGCCGTTCCTTCGACCGGACGGTGGCGCTCGACCGCATCCTGCGTGATCTCGACCGGATAGGCGCCGCCGCGCCGGCGGATTTCGACGCCGGATCCGCCGACGCCTGCGCCGCGATGCTCACCCGCGCCCTGGCGTCCGGATCGGATATCGACCCGTGGTCGGCGATCGTCCTGGGCGCGGAGGTGCTGCCGATGCGGGCCGGCGCCGGACCGCGGACCCTGCGTCCGGTGACCGCGGCCGACTGGCGGTCCGGCTCGAGCTGACCACCACCGAGGCCGACAGCTACCGACGAGCGTGTCACCGGTAATCGGGCACCTGCGAGAATTCGCGGATGCACATCGCGATCGGCCTGGTAGTCCTGGTGGCCTCGGCGGCGGCCGTGGCGGCGCTGGCGCGGCGGGCCGGTATCTCCGAGCCCCTCGCCCTGACCCTCGCCGGGGTCGCCGCGTCGTATCTGCCGTTCGTCCCCGAGGTTCATCTGGAACCGGAGGTCGTGCTGCTCGGTCTGCTGCCGCCATTGCTGTACACCGCGGCCATCCGCACCTCGCTGGTGGACTTCCGGGCCAATATCGGCGCGATCGCGCTGCTGTCGGTGGGGCTGGTCCTGTTCAGTACCTTCGCGGTGGCCGCGGTCGTCTGGTGGTTGTTGCCGGTGCCGTTCGCCGTGGCCGTGGCGCTGGGCGCGGTGGTGGCGCCGCCGGACGCGGTGGCCGCGACCGCGGTGGCGCGGCGAATCGGGATGCCGCGGCGGATCGTCTCCATCCTGGAAGCCGAGTCGCTGTTCAACGACGCGACCGCGCTGGTGGCGTTGCGGACCGCGATCGCGGCGTCGGCGGGGGCGGTGTCGGTGTGGAACGCCGGCGGCGATTTCCTGCTCGCCGCCGGTGGCGGCGCGGTGGTGGGGATCGCGATCGCGTACGCGCTCGCCCTCTTGCGGCGGCGGATCACCGACCCCGTCCTGGACACCACCCTGTCCTTCCTGGCGCCGTTCCTGGCCTATCTACCGGCCGAGGAGCTCCATGCCTCCGGCGTGATCGCGGTGGTCACCTGCGGGATGATCCTCGGTCACGGGGCGCCGGTATGGCAGAGCGCGGCCTCCCGGACCGCCGAACGCATCAACTGGGGCACCGTGCAGTTCATCCTGGAGAGCGCGGTGTTCCTCATCATCGGGTTGCAGGTGAACACGATCGTGCGGGACGCGTGGGAGAGTGGGCTGGACCACACCACCCTGATCGTCACGGCCCTCGCGGTCCTGCTGGCGGTGATACTGGCGCGACCCGTCTGGATCTTCGGTTATGCCCTGCTCGAGCGGGTGCTCGGGCGGTCGCCGGCCCCCGCGGCGCATTCGACCGTGGTCTCCTGGGCCGGGATGCGCGGGGTGGTGACCCTGGCCGCCGTGCTGCTGCTGCCCGCGGACACGCCGCAGCTGCCGGTACTGAAACTGCTGGCCCTGGTCGTCGTCGCGGGCACCCTGCTGCTCCAGGGCACCTCGCTGTCGTGGCTGGTCCGCCGGCTGCGGTTGCGTGGGCCGAGCCGGGCCGAGGACGCGCTGCAGAAGGCGAATCTGCTGACCCAGGCGTCCAACGCGGGACTCGCGGCGCTGGACACGGCGATCGGCCCGGACACTCCGGAAGAGGTCGTGCACTCGCTGCGCGACCGGGTCACCTGGCGGACCAATGCCGCCTGGGAGCGGCTGGGCCGGCCGGAATCCGAGCTGGCGACCCCCACCGCCGAATACCGCCGACTGCGGCTGGTGATGTTGCGGGCCGAACGGGAGACGGTGCTGCGGGTCCGTGACTCCGGCGGAGTGGACTACGAGATCCTGCAGCACGTCCTGGCCCGGCTCGATCTCGAAGAGTCCATGATCGACCGGTTCGACGAGGGCGACGAGGAGGAGCGGCCCGAGCCGCTGGCGGTCCCCGGGGGCGCGGCCGAGGACTGCGCGCATCTGCGGGCGGCCCCGCTGGTGTGCGACTCCGACGGGCCGGATGTGTGCGCGCAGTGTGTGGCGGAGGGCTTGACATGGGTACATCTGCGCATGTGCCTGACCTGCGGGAATATCGGATGCTGCGATTCGTCGCCGGGGAACCACGCGGCCGGGCACTACGCGTCGACCGAGCACCCGGTCATGCGCAGTGTGGAACCCGGCGAGGCGTGGCGCTGGTGCTACGTCGACGAACTCCTCGGCTGATCTCCATCGGCCCGTCTCGGTGCGACCCTCACCGGGCGGTACGACCAGGACCGCCGGACGCGGTATCGCGGCCGGCGTGTCCGTGCCGCCCGCGATACGGGGTTCGGCGTGGCCTGTCATCGGGCTGACCAGGGTGACCCCGCTAACCGTCGCGCGGACCGGGTAGCGGGCGGTCCGGCCGCTGTCGGTGGCCTGCGGCAGTATGGGCGCCATGTCGACAGCACCGGGCAGCACCATGGGCGGGGCCGGCCAAGTCGCCGGCGAACTACGCGAGCACGCGGAGGCACTGCTGCGCGAGCTCGCCGGGCCGGGCGCCCGGCTGCGGGAGGACCAGTGGACCGCGATCGAAGCGCTCGTGGTCGGTAGACGACGGGCCCTGGTGGTGCAGCGCACCGGTTGGGGTAAATCGGCGGTCTACTTCATCGCGGCGAAGCTGCTGCGTGCGCAGGGGCGTGGGCCCACCGTCATCGTCTCGCCGCTGTTGGCCCTGATGCGCAACCAGGTCGCCTCGGCCCGGCGGGCCGGAGTGGTCGCGGCCACCATCAACTCCGGCAACGTCACCGAATGGGACGAGATCCACCAGCAGGTGGCGGCCGGTTCGGTGGATGTGCTGCTGGTCAGTCCCGAACGGCTGAACAACCCCGATTTCCGCGACCAGGTGCTGCCCCGGCTCGCCGCCGACGCCGGGCTGGTGGTCATCGACGAGGCGCACTGCGTCTCCGACTGGGGCCACGATTTCCGGCCGGACTACCGCCGGATCCGCACCCTGATCGCCGACCTCGGCGCCGAGGTGCCGGTGCTGGCCACCACCGCCACGGCCAACGACCGGGTGGTGACCGATGTGGCCGGGCAGATCGGCACCGACACCCTGGTCCTGCGCGGGGACCTCGACCGTGAGTCGCTGCATCTGTCGGTGGTCCGCTTCGACGACGCGGTGGAACGCACCACCTGGCTCAGCGATCGGCTGGACCGGTTGCCGGGTTCCGGGATCGTGTACACCCTGACCGTCGCCGGCGCCCACGACCTCGCCGATGTGCTGAACTCGCACGGCCTCGAGGTCGCCGCCTACACCGGCCAGACCGACCCGGCCGAACGGGAAGCGCTCGAGACCGCTCTGCTGAACAACGAGGTCAAGGCGCTCATCGCCACCTCCGCGCTGGGGATGGGGTTCGACAAGCCCGATCTGGGTTTCGTGGTCCATGTGGGCGCGCCGTCCTCGCCGATCTCCTACTACCAGCAGGTCGGCCGTGCCGGGCGCGCCACCGAGCGTGCCGAGGTAGTCCTGCTCCCCGGACCGGAGGACACCCGCATCTGGAGCTACTTCGCCTCGGTCGCCTTTCCGCGTGAACATGTGGTCCGGTCGGTCCTCGAGGCGCTGGACCGGGAGCGACCGCAGTCCACCGCCGCACTGGAACCGCTGGTCGAATTGAATCGCTCCCGGCTCGACATGGTGCTGAAGGTCCTCGATGTGGACGGTGCGGTGCGCCGGGTGCGCGGCGGCTGGCTCGGCACGGGTGAACCGTGGACCTACGACGCCGACCGGTACGAACGGCTCGATGCCGCCCGCACGGCCGAACAGCAGGCCATGCTCGACTACCAGCGCACCACCGGCTGCCGGATGGAGTTCCTGCGCCGCCAGCTCGACGATCCGGCGCTGCTGGCCGCCGCGCCGGGGACCGGCGCCTGCGGGCGCTGCGACAACTGCACCGGCGAGCATCGCGACACCACCGTCGACTCCGCGGCCGTGGCCGCCACCCGGGCCCGTCTCGACCGGCCCGGTATCGATCTCGCGCCGCGTAAACAGTGGCCGACCGGTATGGCGAAACTGGGTGTGCCGCTGTCCGGCAAGATCTCCGAGGGCGCCGAGGCGGGGCGGGTCCTCGGCCGGCTGAATTCACTCGGGTGGGGCCGGCGGCTGCGGCCGATCCTGGATGGCCCCGACGGCCCGGTTCCCGACGAGGTGGTCGAGGCGTGCATACCGGTACTCCGGCAGTGGGACTGGGCGGTCCGGCCCACCGCGGTGCTGGCCCTGGAGTCGGAGACGCATCCGGTCCTCACCGGGTCGCTGGCCGAACGCCTCGCCGGGATCGGCCGGCTGCGCAACCTGGGTACGCTGCGCGTACGCCCGGACCGGCCACCTGTCTCCGCCGTCAACTCGGCCCACCGGGTCGCCGCCCTGTACGACGGGTGGGAGATTCCCGATCTCGGCGCGGCGGACGGTCCGATTCTGCTGGTCGACACGCTCACCGACACCGGCTGGACCCTCACCGTCGCGGCGTGGACGCTACGCCGGGCGGGCGCCCCGGCGGTTCTTCCGTTCGCCCTGGCGACTCCGGCCTGACCGAGCTGGCCGAGCTGGCCGAGCTGTCCGGGGCCGCCGGCCGGATTCGCCCGGTGCCGGCGGGAAGCCGGTCGAGCAGCGCGAACAGGCCGATGAGGGCCATCGCGAGCACGACCACCAGGAGCGTGTTGGTCACCGCGGTCGCGTATCCCCGCCGGGCGGCATCCAGGAACGGATACGGGTACCAGCCCGTCACGGCGCCGTGGGCGAAGGTGTAGCCGACCCAGGCGACCGGCCAGACGAATGCCGCGGCGATCGTGCGCCGGTCGATCCGCGGCCGGGGCCCGAACACCAGCCAGGCCGCCAGGCCCGCCCAGGGCGCGAGGTAGTGGAAGCCGAGATTCGCCCACCACGCCGCGCCGGTGAGATGCACCTCGTCGGCGAGTACCAGGGCGAAGACGAGGCCGGTGATCACGACCCCCAGCAGGGAGTCCAGCCGCACCACCCGCCAGAGCCGACCGTCCCGCACCGGATTCAGGGCCAGCCCCGCCGAGGCGACCAGCAGCAACAGGTTGCTCTGGATGGTGAAATAGCTGAACAGGCGGACGAGCCCGGTCCCGATACCGGCGTCCGGTTCCGCGCGTCCCGAGTTCGCGTCCGTACCGCCGGTGAACAGCAGTACGAGCTGGGTCACCAGTGCGGCGGCGATCACCACCGAGATCGCGAGATGACAGGCTCGGGCGGCGATATCGGCCGCGGCGGCCCGACCGGCCGGCCGGATGTGCGCGTTCACACCGCCCCATCCTGCCGTCGTCGGCCGCGTCCGGGACAGCGACACGCGACAGCGGGTGCGTAACCGCGGCCGGGTACGGCAGGATCGGTGCGGTGACCACATTGCCCGAGAAGGCCGCCACATTCCTCGAACTCCATCGTCCCGGCGACCCGGTGATCCTGCCCACGGTATGGGACGCCTGGTCGGCGGGTCTCGTCCAGCAGGCCGGTTTTCCGGCGCTCACGGTCGGGAGCCATCCGCTCGCCGATTCCCTCGGCGCCTCCGACCACGAGGGTATGGCGTTCACCGATGTGCTCGGCCGCGTCCGCGAGATCACCTCCGCGGTGGACATACCGGTCTCGGTCGATCTCGAATCCGGATACGGTGTCGAGCCGGTGGCGCTCATCGACGGGTTGTTGCAGGCCGGTGCGGTGGGCTTCAACCTGGAGGACACCGTGCACAAGGAGGGCGGGCGGCTGCGCGAACCGCAGGAGCACGCCGATCTGGTGGGCCGGCTGCGGCAGGCGGCCGACGACACCGGTGTGCACGTCGTCGTGAACGCCCGCACCGATCTGCTGCTCGCGCCCTCCGGGGACCCGGCCGAACTCGTCGGCCCCGCGATCGAACGGTTGCGGCTGGCGGCTGCGGCCGGGGCCGATGTGCTGTATCCGGTCGGCCGTTACGGGCCCGAGGTCCTGGCCCGGCTGTGCGCCGAATTGCCGTTACCGGTGAACGCGGTCACCGTGCCGGAGCAGGGGGACAAGGCCTACTTCGCGAAGGCCGGCGCGGCGCGCGTGAGTTTCGGGCCGTTCCTGCAGGCCGCGCTCGCGGTGGAGGCGAAACGACTGTTGGCGCCCTGGAAATGATCCCGCGGCAGTGACCGGCGCGGAGCCGGGACCGGTCAGGATTCCGGTACCGGCTCCTCGTCGAGATCCACCTCGTCACGGTCGGCCCATTCGATCAGTTCCCGTAGATCGAACACCGCGTCGTCGATGCCCGCGTGCAGATCGCCGAGGCGGCGGTACCGGGCGGGCACGGTGGCGACGGTGAAATCGCGGGGGTGTATATCGTCGATCTCGTCCCAGCCCACCGGGGTGGAGACGGTCGCCGCGGGATTGCCGCGCACCGAATACGCGGCGGCGATCGTATGGTCGCGCGCGTTCTGGTTGTAGTCGATGAACAGCTGGGCCGGATCGCGATCGCGTCGCCACCAGGTGGTCGTCACATCGTCGGGAGCCCGGCGGCGGACCTCTTCGGCGAAGGCCAGAGCAGCGCGGCGCACCTGCTGGAACCCGTGCTCCGGCGCGATCCGCACATAGACGTGCAATCCCTTGCCGCCGGAGGTCTTCGGCCAGCCGACCGCGCCGACCTCGTCGAGCACCTCGCGGACCACCCGGGCGACCCGCTGCACCCGTGACCAGGGACAGTCCGGCATGGGGTCGAGGTCGATCCGCCATTCGTCCGGACTCTCGGTATCGGCCCGGCGCGAGTTCCACGGATGGAACTCGACCGTGGACATCTGCACCGCCCAGACCACCTCCGCCAGCTTACCGACACAGAGTTCGTCGGCGTGGCGGCCGTAGCGCGGGAAATACACCCGCACGGTGGACACCCAGTCCGGTGCGCCCGCCGGCAGCCGCTTCTGGTGGACTTTCCCGCCGGTCAGCCCCTTCGGGAAGCGGTGCAGCATGCAGGGCCGATCCCGTAGCGCGTTGACGATCCCGTCGCCCACGCTCAGGTAGTACTGCGCCAGATCGAGTTTGGTCACATCGGATTCCGGGAAGTAGACGCGGTCGGGATTGGAGATACGCACCTCGCGTTCCCCGACCGTCAATTCCACCGCCGCGCCCGCGCCGCCAGCCATGGTCCGACCCTAGCCGCCGCACGCGGTCCGGGTTCGGTTGTCCGGGCGCGTCGGTCTCGCTGTGAGTGCCGACAGCTGTCTGCCGGTCGAGGGACCGGACCGAGTGGTGGAGACCGGAGATCAGGCCGGGGCCGCCGACTGCGCCGGTTGTCTGCGCACGGCGCAGGCCGGATACCCGGAGCTGGGTGCCCTCACTCTGGACTACGACGTTCTGTCGGTGCCGGAAGCGGATCAGACCATCGTTGTCTACTCGGCCGGAACCGGCACCGCTACCGCCTCGGCTCTCGAACTGCTCCGCCTCGCCGGCCGCACGTGATCCGGCCCGGCGGCGCGCGGTGTCGAGAACGTCGACCGGCGGGCTCGGATGCCGGCGTGCCGGGCACGCTACCCGGGCGTCGTATCGATGACCTGGTTCGGCGGCGTCGCGGTCGGCGGAGGTGAGTCGGCGCCGGTGGGATCCGCGGCAGTCAGGCTACCCAGCAGCGACAACGCGCGGTCCGACGGTGAACCCGGTTCCGCCTGGTAGACGATGAGTGTCTGCCCGGGTACGCCGTTCACGGTGAAACTCTCGTAGGAGAGAGCGAGTTCGCCGACCATCTCGTGGTGGAACCGCTTAGAGATCAGTTCAGAATGAGTTTTGGTGACAGCTTGCGCTGCCCCGCAGCGTGTTTGACAATCCCAGCGTGGGTGACGAGGTAGTGAC
>NZ_JBEXLL010000095.1:0-19798 GCF_040609955.1 Nocardia sp. NPDC004568 | reverse complement strand
ACGCAGCCACCGCCGTCGACGAACGCTCCACCACACCATCGTCGGCGATATAAAACACCGCCCGATCCAAAGCAATCTCCCCCGCAGACACCGGAACCCACACCCGCCAACCCACCTCGACCCGCTCCGCGGTCAACCGCGACAACGGGTACCCCGTCGTATCCCAACCCCGACCCAGAATGTAGGCACGAACCCCCTCAACCGCATCCCCCGCAGATAACCCCTGCCGCCCCACCTCGGTCACACTGCCCGCGAGCGAGAACTGAGCCAGTGCGCCATCGATGTCGACCCGAGTGGCGTCTTCGAATACCTCGGCCAGCAACTCCCGGGTGACCCCACCTGCCTGCGCCGCCACAACCAGCGAATCCACCACCGCGCGTATCGACTTGCCGGGCGGGTCGGGCACCAGGCTCGTAATGATGCCGGCCACGGTGTCCGTGGTCCATATCCCGGGAATCGCCGCGGCCGACTGGTCCGCCGGCGGCGAATCACTCCGGTACCACCGGCCGCGATCCCACCAGTAACAGAACGACAGCAGCCCGGCCCCGGTACGCGTGTTCAGCACGGGGTCGGCCACCCAATCCGGCGCCCCGGCATAGAAATCCGGCATCTCGGTTCCGTTGTTGTACACCGCTGCCAAGGCCGGCGAGTTCCACACGCCGCCGGACAGCACCGCCCGCCCGCCCGGGAGCAGGTACAGGGTCGAGCCGTTACGCCGCGGACTTTCGAACCAGCCCAGCGAGGGCAGAATTCGCGGCCCCCGGTCCGAACCGACCGCCACGAACGCCGCCGACAATACCGCCCACCGGGCCCACAACGCCCCGAGATCCGGTAGCTCGTTCGTCATCACCACCGGCCGCGCTCCGCCGTCCCGATCCGCCCGAGACGCGGTGACTGCCTGCCGGGGAGTACGCATCTGCCGGCCACCGTGACCGATATAGGCCCCCAGCCAGACGGGCAGCCCGGACCTCGGATACACCTCCAGATCCGCCCGATACACCTCCGGTGCGAACAACTGTCCTTCCGGAAACGGCTCCGCGCCGAAGTCGTAACCGACCTCAGGTTCCCCGCCTTCGTCCGACCACAGCAGCAGGCGCCACCACGGCCCGTGCTCCCACCGGGCCGACAGCTCCCGATGCCACCGCACCAACGCCGTCACCGATTCCGGCGGCGCGACCGACACCGACGACGTATCGTCGGCAAACACTATCTCCATGGTCTCGGCGGCCGTCGTCAGCGCGAAAACGGCATCCCACGTGCGTTTTCCCGGTGGGCCCGCCGATACGATCTCCGCGGCGATCTGCCGGGTCAGTTCGGCGGCGGTCGTATCGGTTTCCGGCGTTATCGCGCCGAGACCGGAACCCTCTCCGGATTCCAGCACGTCCACGGCGGCAGCCGGATCGTCCGGTGGACCCGGGACCGCACTGCGTGGTTCGACATCCGGTACCGCCCCTGCCCTGTTTTTCCCCTCGGTATTCGAGTTCGTCATCCGAGGCGCTCCGCTCCTGCCCGACGCCGTGCACAGACCGCAACCGCATGCGGAACGCGATCTTCGGTGGTCTCGATGAGCGGCCGCCCCGAAGTCATCTCGGACAAGGCAGCCCGGATAACGACAGTGTTGGCACCACAACGAACTCGATAGGGCAGACGCGCCGGCGAGGCACCTCCGGACGAACGGCGGTCATCACTCGACGGCGTCCGGTATTCGACGCACCCCACCGTGCACACCCGATCCCGGCCGCGTGTGGAGTTACCACAGCGGCCCATTTGTCCATTCGGCACCCTCTGGGCAGCTCTGCGGTTCGGGATCATGTCCGGTTCCGGACCTCCTCCCCCGAGCCCGGATCCTCGGCCAGGTTTGTTTCCGCGGTAGCGGCGAGAAGACGGCACAGTGTTGTTGCCGGCTCAGAGGCGCCGTCACCGTTGAGCATCACATCGGTGAACGCCTCCACAAGCGCCGCTCCGGGATCGAACAGGCCGTCCTCGAAGCAGCTGTCACTCAACTGGTCACGCCATCGCCGATACCCGGCCACCTGGCGCGCGAGACCGGACTCCCGGTGCCCGGAAGCACCACTGAGATAATCCGCGATCAGCGCCCGCTGTGCCAGGCCGTGTGCCAGCCGGTCGCCGGCCCGGTCGAAGGCACGGCCGAATTCCCGGATCGTCGCCTCGTATGCGGGCGATACCTCCGGACCAACCACGGTCCGGCCGGGCCGGCGCTTTTCCAGGACGATCTCGGCGAGCCGTTCAGGGTCTGCCGCCAGACCGGCATCGAAGGTGATATCCCAGGGCGATGGCGATCGTCGCGCGTCCCCCGGCTCCGGGCAGGGACGGGCTTCGACGATATCCGCGGCCACGACAGCACCGATCCCGACTTCGCGGAGAGCGAGCACCGGATATCTCGTGAGGACGTCGTCGGTCGCGGTGAGAAATTCGCCGACCACCGTCTCGTCCAGTTCGTCGTTCTCGAACCCGGCCACCGTGACACCGTGCCGGTCCGACAGCTGCCGAGCCGCCCGCATCAGCGGGGTCTCCACCGGTTTCGGGGCCGAAGGGCCAGGCCGGGCACCGTCGGTGGCCTGGCCCCGCTCCGGCCGGCCCGGAGCCGCCTTATCGTCTTTCGCCGGCTTGTTGTCGTTCCTGTTGTCATTGCGCTGGCCGGGCACGGACGGTGGGACGCTGTCGGTCGGGCCGGACGACGCCGGTCGGCCCGACCCCGGCGACCCCGGCGGTTTCCCGTCGCCCCCGGCGGTCACCCGGGGTGGTTGCGTCGCGCCGCCGGGGGAACCGCCCGGCCGCTGGGCAACTTGCCGGGCCGGCCCGCCCGGGGCGCCGGGCGGGCCACCGGCCGGGCCGGGGCGCTCCACGGTACGCGGACCGCCCACAGGCGTTTGCGCGCGTTCCGGCGATTGCCGCTCGTTCCGGTTCCGGGCCGGGTCGCCCCCCGGCGTGCCGGGCTGCCCGGCCTCCGGACCCTCGGCCTGACCACTGGTTCCGGGTTCCGCGCCCTCGGAGCCCGGTGCACCGCCGCCGGAACTCGGGTCCGGCGTCACGCCGGGGGCCGCCGGTGCCGCGGGGCTGGTCACCGAATTCTGTGCCACCTGATCCGGATCCCCGGGGCCGGTCACCGAATTCGGTCCCACCTGATCCGGTCCGCCGGCGGAGGCCGCCGGCTGAAGTGGTCCCGCTATGTCTTCGGCGGCGGCCGGCCGAGCAGTGGGATCAGTGGAATAGGGCGCGTTCTCGATCTGCTCGCGGCCGACCACGTCCGCCGCGGTCACCGTATCGGCCGACTGCGCCACCTGGGTGCCGAAACCGTTCAGCGCCGTAGCGATCTCCTGTAGCGCGCTGATCGCCTTGTCGGCGTCCGGCTCGTAGTACTGCCCGAACTGTTCACCGGACTCGTCCTCGCCCCACCATCGGCCCTCGGCGGCAAGCGCGGCCTGCAACCGCGCAACCACCTGTTGCATCTCGGCACCCAACTCCTGGAATGCCGCGGCCCTGGCCTTGAGACCGGCGGGGTCGACCCATAGTTTCCCGCTCACGTAACCCACTCCAACCCATTCGACCTGGAGGCGCGTCGGGCCTCGCGTTCGCATTGTCAGCCACCCGCGGCGGTGCATGTAAGACGAAAATCGCCAGTCGCCCCGTCGCCCATGCAGGCCCGCGCATCGGTCCCACACTTCCCGGGCTCCGGCCGGATACGACGAGTTCTCCGAGTGGTCGGCGTGCCGGCCCGCGACAGAACAACCCGCACGGCCCGCCCGTATGCACGCGACACAGATCCACCACGGCACGCGCCGAACGGGCCCACCTCTACGCCGCGGCCGGCCGCGATCGCGAGGTCACCGGAGCCCGTGCGGACCAGAGAAGGGTCCGGTCCGGTAACGAGATTCTCTCTGGCTCGAGGGGCCCGGAACGAGCTGCGCCCGCACTCGTTCGCCGGACCGGCGACTGTGTCCGATCCGGGCTACTTTGGTGCTGTGAGCGTTTGGGGAGAACTCGTCGTCGGCCTGGTGATCCTGATCGGCCTCATCGGCATCGTGGTGCCTATCCTGCCGGGAGTGATCCTGATCTTCGGGGCGATCGCCGTCTGGGCCTTTGTCACCGGCGGGACGACCGCATGGGCGGTACTGGCCGTCGGCACCGTTCTGCTGGTCATCTCCGGGGTCGTGAAATACACGTGGCCGGGCCGCAAGCTGAAGGAAGCGGGGGTGCCGAACCGGACACTGCTGCTGGGCGGCCTCGCCGGCATCGTCGGGTTCTTCGTGATACCGGCGGTCGGGCTGTTCGTGGGTTTCGTTGGCGGCGTGTATCTTTCCGAATTACAGCGGCTCCCGGACAACCGGCAGGCGTGGGTGTCGAGCAAACAGGCGATCACAGGCGTCGGGCTCTCCATCCTGGTGGAGTTGTTCGGCGCCCTGCTGGCCAGTGTTGTGTGGGTGATCGGCGCGATCGCCATCTGAGCTGTCGGCCGGTCGGCTGCACGCCGCCGGCTCGTAGCACAGCGCCCGCAAGTCCGCCGCCGGCGGAACCCGGTCGATCGGGTTCTCCGCCGCAGCGATCCGCTCCTCGACGGCGGTGATCCCAGGCCCGATATCGGTAGGTGTGAAGCGCCGCGTCAGCTCGGGCCGGAACGTCTTTCGATGACGGGCAGCGGACGTGTCGACCCGTCGTGCGCCGAGGGCCTGTCGTCGCGCGGCGGGACGAACAGCGGCAGCGTGGGGGTGGGATCCTCGGTGGTGCGCTCGATCGCGGGCAACCCGTAGAACGCGCGGGCATTGTCCTCCAGCACCGCGTTCATATCGGTGCCGACCACATCGCAGATCAGCTCCACATCCGATTCCCGGAACGGCCGGCCCGCGCGGGTGCCGGGCAGATCGCTGCCGAACATCAGCGCCTGCGGATCGACCGCGTGGATCCGGCGCAGCGCCGTCGCGACATCCATATCGAGACGCCCGAAACCGGTCGCCTTCACCCGCGCGCCGCGGTCGACCAGGTCCAGCAGGTACGACAGACCCTCCTCGGACATTCCGAGATGGTCGATGGACACCTTCGGCAGCTTCAGGATCACCGGTTGCAGCGAGGCCAGCATCTGGCCGTCGACGTAGATCTCCACATGCCAGCCCGCCAATTCGTAGGCCCGCAACGCCTGCCGCGTCATGCTGGCGATATCCGCCGCCGCGCGTTTGAGGTTGAACCGGACCGCGCGCACTCCGGCCGCGTGCAGGTCGAGGATCTCGGCGTCGGAGGCGTCGAGATCCAGCCGGGTCACCCCGACCCAGCCGGGGCCGAGTTCGGCCAGGGCGGCGCGCAGATAGCTCTGGTCGTTGCCCTGGTACGACGCGCTCACCACCGCGCCACCGGAAGGCCGGAACCGGGCCATCCGCCGCCGATAGTCGGCGACGGTGTAGGGCTCCGGTAGGTAGCCTTCGTTCTCGATCAGCGGAAAACGCGGATCGATGATGTGTACATGGGCGTCGAACACTGCTACAGCATGCCTGATAGATGGAGGTGTCCGCTGCTCTCGACCACGGATCGGGAGCAGCGGACGAATGGATCAGACCTTGTGGGGTTCGCTCGCGCGCAACATGTCTTCGCGCTCGACGACCTTGACCCGCTCACGGCCCTCCGGCTCGCCGAGGGACCGCTCGTGCGCGTCGAGCCGGTACCAGCCGGCCCAGGTGGTGAACGGGATACCCCGGCCCTCCAGGAACTCCAGCACGGCCTCGGGCTCCGGATTCTCGGCCGGCGCGAAATTCGTGCTGTCGTCCACCAGGCAGGCGACCGTCTCGTTGGCGTCACCCTTGGTGTGGCCGATGAGCCCGACCGGACCGCGCTTGATCCAGCCGGTCACATAGGTGCCGGGCATATAGCGCGCGGCGCCGTCGGCGTCCTCGTCGACCAGGACCCGGCCGGCCTCGTTCGGGATGACCCCGGCCTGATCGTCGAAGGGCAGCTCCGAGATGTTCTGGGACAGGTAACCGACAGCCCGGTAGACGGCCTGCACATCCCATTCCCTGAAGGTGCCGGTGCCCTTCACATTGCCGGTGCCGTCGAGCTGGGTGCGTTCGGTCCGCAGACCCACGACCTTCCCGTCCTCGCCCATGATCTCCGAAGGCGATTCGAAGAAGTGCAGGAACAGCTTGTGCGGGCGGTCACCCTGGTCACGGATGGCCCACTGCTCGAGGGTGTTGGCCACCATATCGACCTGCTTGGAATGCCGCCGCGCGGCTTCCGAACCCTCGTCGTAGTCGATGTCCTCCGGATCGACGATCACCTCGATCGTCGGGGAGTGGTCGAGTTCGCGCAGCTCCAGCGGGGTGAACTTGGCCTGTGCGGGGCCGCGGCGGCCGAACACGTGCACCTCGACGGCCTTGTTGTTCTTCAGGCCCGCGTACACGTTCGGCGGGATCTCGGTCGGCAGCAGTTCGTCACCGGTCTTGGCCAGCACGCGCGCCACATCGAGGGCGACATTGCCGACACCGAGCACCGCGACCTTCTCCGCCTCCAGCGGCCAGGTGCGCGGTACGTCCGGATGCCCGTCGTACCAGGACACGAAATCGGCCGCACCGTAGGAGCCGTCCAGGTCGATACCCGGGATGGGCAGCGCCCGGTCGGCGTTGGCGCCGGTGGAGAAGATCACCGCGTCGTAGAACCGCCGCAGATCCGACAGCGTGATATCGGTACCGTAATCGATATTGCCCAGCAGGCGCACCTGCTCCTTGTCCAGCACCTTGTGCAGGGCGGTGACGATGCCCTTGATCCGCGGGTGGTCCGGGGCCACGCCGTAGCGGATCAGTCCGAACGGGGCCGGCATCCGCTCGAACAGATCGATCGAGACGTCCGCACCGGATTTCATCAACGCGTCAGCGGCATAGATACCGGCCGGCCCGGCCCCGACGATCGCGATCCGAAGCGGGCGGTTCGCTTCCTTCTGCTCGGTCATCTGTTACGCGCACCCTTATCGGTCGAAAGAATCACTGGCGTTGTTGTTAGCTTAGGCTAACTTGACGCGCGGCTCGTATGCACCTACATCGCGCCGTCCGTGGGTGGCTGTTCACCGTTCGTCGTCCCACGTCTCTGCGGGTAGCACTGTGCCGTGGTACCCGCCGGTACCCGCGATTCTATCGGGGTGCGGGCACGGTGCGATCCGGGGACCAGGGATGATCGTCGTCATGAGCGATTCCGGAGCGGCCGACGAGCAGCCGGCCACCGAATCGGGTGACGAGGAGCGACCGCGCTCGATCACCCCGTTCGTCGTGGCCGCGCTGGTCGCGGCCCTGGTCCTGGTGGGCGTACTCATCGCCGGCCTGGTGGCGCCCGCTGAGAAAAATGTCACAGATTCCGACCGGATCGCGGGAGCGGTCCGGGAGTTCGCCGATGTGAGCAACCGCTACGGGCCCGAACCGCCCCGGGAAGCGGTCTGCCCCGGTTTCGTTCCCGCCCGCTCCCCGCTGGCGGGTCAGCTGAAGCCCGGCGAGACCGGGAAAGATATCGAGATTACGAGATTCGGCCCGGTGCACATCTCCGGCGATACCGCGAATATCGAGGTGACCAGCCGGGTCGACGGCGCGGAGCGTACCGCGACCTGGTGGCTTTTCCTGTCCGACGACGACTGGCTGGTGTGTAACCAGCCGGCCGGATGAGCTCGCCGGAGCCGTCAACCGGGGTTTGACACGGCCCGACCGCGCCGGGCAATCTTTTGGATTGGGTCATGAGTACCAGTGCCAAGCCCCGGCTCGCTGGTCGGCAACCCTCCTCCGCGGTGGGGTGCTCCGGGTGACGACCTGGCGCGCATCGATCGGATGCGGCAAGTGCGGATTCACAGGAGGTGCCACGTATGAGTTACGCAGGGGATATCGGCTTGCAGCAGGCATGGGAACTGCTGACCGAGAATCCAGACGCGGTCCTGGTGGACGTGCGGACCGAAGCCGAATGGAAATTCGTCGGAGTACCCGACACCAGCGCCATCGCCAAGCCGACACTGCTGGTGGAGTGGGTCGACGGCACCGGCGCCCGGAATACCGAATTCCTGGACCAGCTCCGTAGCGCCCTGTCCGACCGTCGCGCGGACGCGCCCGTGCTCTTCCTGTGTCGCTCCGGTCAGCGTTCGGCGCACGCGGCCGATGCCGCGACCGCGGCGGGTATCACACCCGCCTACAACATCAGCGAGGGCTTCGAGGGCCCGCTGGACGAACTCGGGCATCGCGGCGGCTCCGGCTGGCGGGCCCACGGCCTGCCCTGGCGGCAGTCGTGATCGGCGGCGGTTCGTTCGAACGCCCGTTACCCGAAGGGGTCGGTCCGGCGACACTGGGTGTGCGCGGCGGGCTGAGCCGTTCGGGGTTCGACGAGACCTCCGAGGCCCTGTACTTGAACTCCGGCTTCGTCTACGCCAGCGCCGAAGCCGCCGAGGCCGCGTTCACCGGCGACAACCCGCACTATGTGTACTCCCGCTACGGCAACCCGACGGTGACCACCTTCCAGGAACGGATCCGCCTGCTCGACGGGGCCGAAGCCTGTTTCGCGACGGCCAGCGGTATGGCGGCCGTTTTCGTGGCCCTCGGTGCCCTACTGAAAGCAGGCGACCGGCTGGTGGTCGCGCGTAGCCTGTTCGGCTCCTGTTTCGTGGTGTGCAACGAGATTTTGCCCCGCTGGGGTATCGACACCGTTTTCGTCGACGGCGAGGATCTCGACCAGTGGGAAGCGGCGCTGGCCGAACCCACCGCCGCGGTGTTCTTCGAGACTCCGGCCAACCCGATGCAGACCCTGGTCGACGTGCGCAAGGTCTGCGAACTCGCGCACGCCGCGGGCGCGCAGGTGGTACTGGACAATGTGTTCGCCACCCCGCTGCTGCAGCGCGGCTTCGAACTCGGCGCCGACGTGGTGGTCTACTCCGGCACCAAGCACATCGACGGTCAGGGCCGGGTGCTGGGCGGCGCGATCCTCGGCACCGCCGAGTACATCGAGGGCCCGGTCAAGACGCTCATGCGTCACACCGGCCCCGCGCTGAGCCCCTTCAATGCCTGGACGCTGCTCAAGGGTCTGGAGACCATGCCGCTGCGGGTCCGGCAGTCCACCGATTCGGCGCTGCGGATCGCGCGCTACCTCGACGAACACCAGGCCGTGAGCTGGGTCCGCTACCCGCTCCTGGAGTCGCACCCGCAGTACGCGCTGGCGGCCGAGCAGATGAGCGGCGGCGGCACCGTGGTGACCTTCGAGCTGAAGGCCGCCGCCGACCTCGCCAAGAAACGGGCCTTCGAGGTGCTGAACGGGCTGCGGATCATCGATATCTCCAACAATCTGGGCGATGCGAAAAGCCTCATCACCCACCCGGCGACCACCACCCACCGGGCCATGGGCCCCGAGGGCCGCGCGAGTATCGGACTCTCGGACGGGGTCGTGCGGGTCTCGGTCGGTCTGGAGGACATCGAAGATCTCCTCGGCGACCTGGACCAGGCATTGAGCTGATTTCTTCGAGGCAGTGGATCGCCGGTATGTGCACCCTGACCGCCGGTTTCGGCCCTCTCGAGTGAACTCGACTGGATGGGTCCGCGCCGCCGGTATTGCGGATCGCCGCCGCTTCGTAGACGCTTTGACCGCCCTTTCCGGTCTGTATTCCTCCTTCTCGTCTCGTTGAGTCGCAGCCGGCTTCTTGCGGTGAGGCAGCCGGTTCTTTTGGGTGAGTAGGTCGGGGCCGGCTTTGCGAAGCATCCAGCAGGGCGGAAACTTTGGTGTATTTTTGTGGTCGGCAGAAAGAACAGCAGGTCGCATATGTGGACCGATGGAGTGCACGGCAACCGACCATCACAGCGACCTGGTGACGGCGAACGGCTCGGTCGGCGGCAGAGGGGCGGGCGTCCACGAAATGGCGAACGACGTAGAGAACTGCAAGCACGCGACACATCGGCCGAACGGCTACCCACCGGATACGACGATCGTCAGGATCGACAACCGACAACCCCGGTACCCGAGGTCGAGTCGAACCGGAACTGGCCGGCGGTGCCGTTCACGCGGAGCAGCCCGCTACCGCAAACCCGGTCGAGGAAGCCGGCGGGATGGCTGGGCATCATGGGCGCAGCGGGAGGTGGTCGCGGTGTCTGTGGAGGACTACCAGAGGTATCCTGGTGTCCATCCAGGGCGTGTGGTGTCCCGGTATACGCGGTGGCGGGATCAGTTGAGCGGCGGCAGTTTCGATAGGGGCCGGTTCGAACCGGCCGACGCCTTCTCCGACGTGCTGTGGACCGAGGACAGGGTTGCCGACCCGGCAAAATTACTGTGCCGGTCGCTGACCGCGACAGCGGCGGCAGATCCGACGGGCCGGAGCGTCGACCGATAGTGACGACTCGTGCAAGGACTACAGCGAAAACCGCCTGACATCGAACTTTCCGGCGAGCCGGAGTCCGGTGGGGCAGCAGTGGTGGGCGGTCTCGGGCATGCGCCCGTGCGGGAGACCGGAACGGATAATGCTGCTGGAGCAGTCGTCGTCGTCCATTCCGTCGTCGGTGTACGCAGTCGGCTTCGAGCAGCGAAATCACCGCCGGGGGGAGGGAGCCGACGGTTCGGGATTCGGGGTGGAGACCGTGCGTAGGGGGGCCGGTATCGGTGGTAAGCCGAAAAGTAGGGGGCCGGTGCGGTGACCGAAACGGCATTGCAGATGTTGGCGGAGTTGCCGGCCCCGATCCAGACCCTTGTCTTCGGCGGCGAGGTGCCCCGGATGGACACGCCGGCGGGAGGCCGGGTCAGCGCCACATGGCAACAGGCAGGGGCTGAACTCGAGCAGTTGGTGCAGCGGATCGACGCGGAGATCGCGAATCTGGCGGGAGCGGCGCTCGGTGAACTCGGTGATCAACTCGACACCATCGCGCGAACATTGAGTTCGGCGACCGCGGACATCTCCAGGTTCTGCTGTGCTGTGGCCGAAAACTGTGCAAGCAGCGCCGTCGAGACCGAGAAAGAGACGTACATGATGTACGCCTTCGGCGCGATCACGGTTCTGGAGCTGGGGATCGCTCTGTGGAACCCCCTGAATGTCATGTCTGTCCTGGCTCGTGCACGGGCCATACATCTGGCCGCATTCCGGGCATTCGTGGCCGCGCGTCTCGGCGAGCAAGCTGTCCGGGCGGCGGCGCGGGCCGGCATGCTGGCGGGTCCGATGGCGGCGTTCTCCGCGATCACAGCCGGTGTCGATCTGACGGTGCAGTTGTACCAGATTCATTGGGAAGGCAAGCGCGACGGCATCGACTGGGCATCGGTCGGGGTCTCGGCGCTGTCGGGGGCGGGTTCCGGGCTCGCAGCTGTCCTGGGGGCCAAAGGAATACAGGCTGTGCTTCCGGCCCGGACACCGTTGATGCCGGGGACAGCACTGGTTGCTTTGGGCGCCGGCACCCTGGCTGCCGTCGGCGGGGCCGCCGCGGCCTCTATGGCGACCGGCGAGTGCAGCCTGAAGCAATCGGAGATGGTCGGCGGGGCGGTCATGGGGGTGGCCGAAGGTCTGCTCCACGCGCGAGGTCACGCGCCAACTCACGCCAGAACCGACTGGAAGGTTTCTGAGCCGGTTCGGGAGTCACGGCTGGGCATGATCAGATCTCTCACGCTCGATATCCTCGGCCGACCCGGGCAGCCGGCTTCCCTCGCGCACCCGGCTGCTCCGGAAAAACTTCCCGCTTCGGGCCCGACCGTTCCGGATGGGAATCCGAGTTCGGGCGAGGGCACCGAACATGCGGGCGGCGCGGTCGAGGCGGCCGCCGGACCGGCGGTCGCCGAGCAGGTGTCCGAGGGGCTGGATGGCAGGAGGGCTTCGGGAAGCTTCTACGCTGCGGGCCATGGTGATCGGTTGGCTACGGCCGGGCAGACCGGCGAGAATTCGGCCATAGCGGTTGCTGAACGCGAATTCGGTGTGGCGCCGCCCGCAGTCGATCACGGACCAGCGGCGCAGGAGTACCGGCAGCGGCTCCGACAGGTTGCCGAGGCGTCGAGAGCCGACCTTGCTGCCCATGAAAGACAGTTGACCGAGGCCCGCGAAACAGGAGATCAGGAAGCAGCGGAGCAGGCGTACAAGGGGGCGCTGCAGAAGCATCGGGATGTTCTCGGTCGGGTGTACGACGCTCTGCACGAAGCCGCTGAGCAGACCGGTAGGTCGATCACGCCGCGGGTCGCGGCCGGTGAGATCGGTCAGGACGACGCAGCCGCCACCATCGAGCAGGAACGGCGGGTGGCCGATGAGGCGGTCGCGCACGCGCTGGAGGAATATCAGGAGAGCCTGTCCAATCTGGATCTGGGTGGGTCCATGGCGGAAATGCGAAGTCTGCTGGGGAATTTGGTGGTGCATGACGCCGAGAAGAGCGACCTCACCGCAGAGCAGGGCCGGCAGTACACGGCGGCGGCACAGAAGGTACTGGAGGTGTATATCGCCCGCCGGGAAGAGTTGCTGGACGAGTCGTGGGATCAGCGCCGGCGGGTGATGGAGGTGGGGGACGAGGCCGAGGCGATCGTGCGGATGATGGCCGCGGTGGAAGCCGGGACGCAGGGCGAAGGGAAGCACGCTATAGTTCCGCGCTCGAATCAAGGGAAGGCTTATCTTCTCGGGCTGAACGGGTTCATGCGTCAGATGGGCACCGGCCAGGGCAAGACGGTGGTCGGCTTCCTGGACTCGTTGCATCAGCTTTCGCGTGGGAAGCCGGTCGTGGTGGACGGAGAGCAGCGGCTGCGGATGCATCATGTGCTGACCACGACTGAGTTGCTGGCCAATGAGGGGCGCAGCGAGAGCGCACCGATCTTCGAGAGTCTCGGCTATGGCGTGTCTCGATGGAATCCGGATCATCCGGTGGAGTTCGACAAGCCCACGGTGATCTATCTGACCTACGACGAGCGGGCCACATCCTCATTGAAGGACTCCCGGCCGCCGGGTCGTACCGTCACGATCGACGAGGTGGATGCGGTCACAATTCACAACGAAACCACGCACTACCTCTCTGATGGCACCCGTCAACCGGCCGGTGAGGTGGAGACGGCGCGGGTTAACAAGGTGCTGGACTTCATGCTCGGTTTTCACAAGAGCCTGCGGGAAGGGATGCCGGCGGGGTTCCGGATCTCGGAGTATCTGCGGGAACATCCAGATGAGGCGATGAGCAGGGCTGCGCAGCTGTGGGAGAAGCAGACGGGCGCGGCATTCACCGATCGGCCGACGACGGTCACGGTGAACGGGACAAGGATCACGCTGCAGAGCGAGGCCGAGATGGCTCGCGCATTTCTCGATGTCAAGGCGGGCCGCAAAGCGGGTCGGCTGGTGGCGGACTGGCACTTCCAGTTCTTCGACGGACAGATCCAGATCCTGGACGCGAACGGAAAACCGATGAGCGATCCGAAGGTCAACACCGATAGCCGCTGGTTCGGCGGCCGCCACCAGATGCTGGAGGCCATGTACCGGACGGTGATCTATTCCGATGGTGAGGGGTCGACGAAGGTCACGGTCGATGACGTGCTCAACGAGTACGACGAATTGAAGGTGATGTCGGGTACGCTGCGGCGCACCGCGGATGAGATCAAGATGAAATTCCCGGTCCAGGGGGGCCTGGCGGAGGTCGAAGACCATCAGCAGTCGCGGCTCGTGGCCGAACCGGAGAAGATTTTCGTTACCCAGGCGGAGATGCTGGACGACGCTGTCGAGCAGGCCAGAAGGGTCACGGCCCGAGGCAGACCTGTGCTGTTCATTGCACGTAATGATTTGGCGTTGCGGTTGGACCGCAGGCTCAGCCGTGCCCATGTCGAACATGTGGCTGTCACCGGTCGCTGGTTCGCCGAACATCGGGACAACAACCTTGCCCAGGAAAACTTGTCGGTTATGAAGAAAAAGGTCGGCCAGGCGGGCCAGGTAACCGTCGGCACTCCCGGAATGCTGGGGCGGGGTTTCGACCCGACCGTGGGCGAAGCCGTAAACGACGCGGGCGGGATGCATGTGCAGGGGATCGAGCATTCGCTCGACCCTGATACCGATGACCAGACGAGTGCCCGTGCGGGTCGAAACGGCCAAAACGGAAGTTACGGGTTCAGCTCATCGCAAGAGGGGCAGTTGGCCGATAGTGCACACCACCAGGGATACAAGATCGCGGTGACACACTATCGGGCAGGGCATGCCGAGCATGCCGCCGCGACCGCCGAGTACGCCGCGGCCGAGCGCGATGCTGCCTCGGCGGATACTGCTCGTGCAGAGGCCGCGCAGGCTCGGAAACAGTCGGCACAAGAAAAACTGGACGCTGCCGACATCAAAATACAAGAGGCGGAGCGTGATATCCGCCGGTTCACACCCGAGGTGCAGAACCAGGCGGCCGTACAGGCCCGGATCGGGCGTGTACTGGCACGAATGAGTCGACCCGATGCGCCCCCGGCGGACGATCATCTGCAGGCGCTGTCGCAACCGCCGGCATCCGGCTCCGAAACCAGCCGACCACATTACCAGCGGGGCCGGCTCGCCGGACTTGCCGGGCTGTTGGGTATCCCCGTCGTTCCGGCCTTCGCGGACGCGTTGTACGCCGAGGGTGATCCGCTCCGCAGTGTGCTGGGACGGGCCGGTGTCGCACCGGCAGCTGTCGATGCGCTGACTCAGCAGATCGACATGAGCGCTCCGGCGTTGCTGATGGCGGCCGAGCACCTCCCCCACGGGCATGTGCTGGGGGAGCTGACTTCCCGGCTGCACCAGCTGGCCCGAGGTGTGGGTTCGAGTCCCGCCGAGGTTACCGGCCCGGGCGGGATTGCCCGCGCCGAGGCCGAGGTCATCACCGCACGCGGCACGTTGGCGGAAGCGTTGGGAGTTCCGGCCGAGCAGGTCACCACGGCGACCGCGCATCGCATTGTGGGTGAAGCGGTCACCCGGGCACTCGACTCCGCGACAAATATCGCGGCAACCGATCGTGTTGCTGCTGCGTCGCGTTTCCTGGCTGCGCAAGCATTGCATTCGCTGACCGGAGCCGTTGCGGGGTATCCGGCGGCGGATGCCGGGCTCGACTCGGCGCCGGGGAACCCGCACCGGCCCGAGGAACAGGACACTCCTGACCGGTACGACTCATTCACCGAAACCCCCGGCCTCACCCAGAACGGCCGGCTACCGGCTGCGCCCACAACTGGCCGAACCTCGGGCCCCGTATCGAAACCTGCGCGGCCGGTGCGCCGATCGGGTGACGCGGCCGGTGGGCGGGTGGGGTCGGCTGTCGCAGGGGATGAGTCGAGGACAGCGACCGGAGCCGGCGATGCCCATGAGTCGACACCGGAGTCGGGCCACTCATCGCGAGAACCCGTGGCAGCCGGGGCGGATCTGTTCAGGGGTGGCCTGTCACCGGTCGGACGCCTGCTATCCGAGGAGGGCGTGCTGGTCGGGCGCGCGGCGGTGGTGGCGGCGTTGGGGGAAGGACCGCCGGGTGCGGACGGGGTGGAGGAGTGGTCGGTACCGGAGTGGGTGTACCGGCAGTTGGCGGGGCGGCCGGAGTGGGTCGAGATACCGGTGGAGTCGGATGAAGGCCAGCGGGTCGTGGCCGGTGGGTATCGCGCGGACCGGTGGCCGCGGCGGGGTACCGGAGCGGTGATGTCGGCGATGGATCTGCCGGTGTTGGAGTATGCGGGGGTACGGGTGTCGGTGGGGTGGGGCGGCGTGGTGTCGCACGAGGCGTTGCGGTCGCGGGCGCGACGGTTCGGAGCGGGCCGGTGGACGGCGGCGTTGGCGGATCTCGAAGCGTGGTGGCAGGAGCGGGGTCTTCCGGGCGATATCTCGGCAGCCGACTGGGTGCGGGATCGGTTGCGGCCGACCGAGGATCACCCGGGCGATCCAGCGCGTCTGGTGCTCCGGGATGAGGTGATCGCCGAGGAGATCGACGAGATCACCGCGATCATGCAAAGAGGTCCCCTCAAAGGATTGGTTCCTGCACCGAGTTCGTGGGCTGGCCGGGCGATCAGGTTGACCGCGCAGGGCGTATTTGTGAATCGAGTGATACACGGGCATCCCCGGATCGGGCGGGCCAATCAAATCATCGGCACCCTCGAGAAGCGCTGGTACCAGGCGATGGCCCACTATCACGATGGCGACGTGACCGGGGATCTGGCGGCGATCATGCAGAACGGTGTCGTGCAGAACAGCCCGACCCGCAAGATTCTGCTGGCGATAATCGCGGATGCGTGGAGTGATGTCGTGTACGGCAACGGCCGCCATCGCAACAACCCCGACGGGTACGACGAGAAAGCATCGGCGGAATTGGTGTACCGGATCGCGATCGCTTTCGGGTTCACCCCTGAGGAAGCCGCGGAGGCCCGGGACGGGGTTCGGGAGACCGCGTTCCACGAAAAATCCAGACGGCAGCTCTTCAAGGTCCCTACCGATCTGCGGGAACAGCAACGAATCCGCGCACACGATCGATCCCGCGTCGAGCACCCGCGTGATCTGGTGGCCGGCTTCGATGTACTCGATCCCACCGTCACGCGGTTGCCGGAGCGTATGGGGATCGGGCAGTGGACGACCGGCGCCGATCTGCAGACATTGTCGCTACCGAAGGCGGTGGAAGATACCATCCGCATTACGGTCGAAGACCTGCTGTCGGCGCGGTTCAAAGACTCGCGGATCTTCGGAGCGATACTGGCCGAAATCGGGACCAGCGCCAGCTGGCTGCCTGAAGCACTGCGGTTGATCGGCGTGTACTGGAACCTGCGTGCCGGGAATCTCATACTCTCCGACCTGGAGGCGGAGGTTCTGGCTCTGCTGGGACAGGGTCGTAGTGATATCGAGATCGCCGCGGATCTCACCGCGTCCGCGCTGCATTCGGGAGGGCAAGAGGTATCGGTGTCGAAGGTGGCCGCGGTGGTGTCATCGCTGCTGACCAAGACCGGTGCCGCCGACCGGGCAACGCTCGCGCACACCACAGACAGGTACCAGACGCTGGGTGAGGCGTTTGTGGCACGGTTGCGCGGTGGTGCCGTATTCACTGATCCGGATACGGGACACCGGTATCCGGAGGGCTGGTTGCTGGGCAACCGTGACATGCGCCGCGAACACGCCGCGGTGCTGCGCTGGATGGCCGACCGCCTCGAACGCGAGTCCGGCAGCCGGGAACGGTGGATGGGCGGCTTCCCCGGCGTCGACGCCGACCGGGCCTTCACCCCGCTGCACGCATGGCAGGCCGCGCGGGCCCACAGTCGGCGGATGCGACGGAAATATCGTGATCACCGCTGGCAGCAGGTAATTCACCCCGGGGCGCAACCATGGAACCCGGTTCAGCTCACCGAAGCACTCAGCCGTACGCTGTCCGCGCCGGACCAGCCCGGCCCCTCCCGCCAGGTGATCGACGCCGTACTGCGGGTGACCGAGTTGGTGGCGCCCGTGATCGATGACAGCGCGGCGAGCACCGCGGTCGTGGTGACCCGCCGGGCTCGGTCTCCGCTGCTGCGCGCCCAGCTCGACTACCGGCCCACCGGCTCCGATCCAGGTGTCACCGAGAACGAGCTGCGCCGGGCGTTGGCGGGAATCGACTGCCGGATCGAAATCGTGGTAGCCGGCGATTTCCGGCGGATCCTGCTCGATTTCGACCACGTGGCCCCCGACGACGGCCGCGACCGTACAGGTTTCGGCTATGACATCGCGGAATCCCTCTTGCGCGTTCCTCTGCCGGTCGGTACCGATACCGAAGGCGAGACAGGTGTGAGTGCGGAGGCCGCGGGCCGTCGTGCCAGGGCGTTGATCGAAGGAGTCTTCGATAGCCGCGCCCATACCGAGCAATTCGCCCCGATCGTCGCAGCGCTCATCCGCCGATCCGAGGCCGAGACGATTCATTTCGTCCGCGCCGACACACTTAGTGCCCCGGCCCTCACCACACCCGGTACCGTCTGGTTGAGCGCTGGGGACTGGCAGTGCGAACTACGGGCACCCACCGGCCACGAGCCGTCCGCCGGACGCGAACCGGCCTCTCGCCGAATCAGCGTCGAAATACCCTTCACCCCCACCGCGCCCGGTGACACCAGCGGAGTGGCGGCCCGGGCGGATGAGATACGCGCGGTCGCCACCGCGGTTCTGCACGACAACCCCACCTTCGCGGAGTCGGTGGCCGCCGGCATCGCCGACTCGGCCGCCGGCACCTATCTCGGTCCGCTGATTCTCACAGTCACCGGCGAGCCCGGTTCCCGCCGGGTGGAATTCGGCATGGCCGGCACCGACCGTGTGCTGGTCACCCGCTCCGAGACCGTCGAACACGAGGATGTCCGACCGACCGCCGACCACGGCACCGGGTTCGAGGACGTGGCCCGCCTTCAACTCACCGCGATCATCCCCCGATTCCACCGCCTCCTGGCCGACCGCGACGATCTGGTCCGCGCGATCCACACCCGCACCGATGTGAACCCCTTGACCGACCTGCCCTGGGGCATACTCGAACCCACACCCGCGCAGGCCGACACCATGCGCCGACACGGACATCTCCCACTGCGCGATGCCTCTCCTGTCGACGCCGGGCGCCTCGCCGGGCTGATGGACCAGCTCAGCGCTCTCGATTCCGACATCACCCAGCACACCCGGACGATCGCCGGTCTACTGGACACCGAAATCGTCGCCTCCGATACCGCCCTGCGCAACCGCACCTCTGCCGAAGCCGGCACCTGGTTACGCGACAACCACCCCGGACTCGTTGTCGAAGGTTTCGACCGCGCCCATCCCGCGGCCGCCCGCCGATACGCCCGCACCGTGCACTACCTGCTCATCCGCTACCCGCATATCGATCCTCATCGCTGCCGGTTCGACATCGGCGAAATCGACGGTACGTACGCCGGCGCCGCCACCACATTCACCTCCGACGGCCGGATCCTGGTCCGGCTCCCCGAGAGTCTCGCCGGTAATCCAGGCCGCGACCTCGGCACCATCGACCAGCACGTTCACCGCCAGATCGGCCGTATCCTGCACCACCTCAGCGGTGGTCTCCACCGGCATTTCCCAGGCACCACGCACCTGACAGAAACCGCGTTCCTGCACGATGTGATGCGTCGGCAGCACCACACCGCACCCCGCCGCCTGCCTTACGACACCCCCGGCCACAACTGGCTGACCGCGCAACTCTCCCGTCGCAGTTTCCACAACGCCACCCACCCCACCGATCGCCACCTCATCGATCCCGACCAACTGGTCGCCGAATCTTTCACACGGTGCGAACTCACCGGTCCCCACGACACCGGACCACACGCCGCAACAGAACTCGAAACCCTCGTCCATGAGCTTCTCATCCGAGCCATCGGCAACCCACCCCGGCCCGGGCAACCCCCTACCCCACCTGCCCCCGAGCCCAACCCGTCACCAACCGACGCCGCCACGGACCGTGCGTCCACGCCGCCGGGCCGCACACCGTGGACCTCGAAACATCGGGGCCCACGATAGGTACATCGCCGGGAAACCTGTCTACCGGCACGGGGTGTGATCGAGCCGAACACCCCATGCGCGACGATCAGGGAAACCGCCGAAAGATGACTCACCCACCAACCCACTGCACGGCAAGTTTATCCTGGCGAGATACGTGCCGGCCGCCAGCGCTTCTGGACCCGAACCCCGGGTGTTCCCTGGATGCCCCTGTCACCTGAGTGGGGATTCGGTGCCTATGCGCGGCAGCCCAGCCATCTGCGTGGCGTTGAACGGGTCAGATCGTGTTGTCGAGCCAGTCGAAGATGCGCGCTACCGCAAGGCGAAACGCGCCTGGGTGGCAGTGGGCGTCGCCGCCTTCCTCTGCGGTGAATCTCAAGAGTTTCTTCGGCGCAGTGAGGTGCCGGTATAGCTTTCGCGGGT
>NZ_JBEXLL010000094.1:0-19840 GCF_040609955.1 Nocardia sp. NPDC004568 | reverse complement strand
GCCCGCCGCGGCGGGCGAGCACCGGTGTTCACTTCTTGGCGCGCTTCTCCCGCACCCGGACCGAGATCCGCACCGGGGACCCGGCGAACCCGAACTCCTCACGCAGCCGCCGCTCCAGGAACCGGCGATAGCCGGCCTCGAGGAACCCGGTGGTGAACAGGACGAAGGTCGGTGGCCTGGTGGTGGCCTGGGTGGCGAACAGCACCCGGGGCAGTCGCCCGCCGCGCATAGGCGGCGGCGTCGCGGCCACGACCTCCTTCAACCAGTTGTTCAAGCGGCCGGTCGGGATCCGCTTGTCCCAGGACTCCAGCGCGGTCTCCATGGCCGGGACGAGTTTCTGCACCGCCCGGCCCGTTTGCGCGGAGATATTGACCCGCTGCGCCCACGGCACCCGCACCAGGTCACGATCGACCTCGCGCTCGAGCTGCAGACGGCGGTCCTCGTCCACCAGATCCCATTTGTTGAACGCCAGCACCAGGGCCCGCCCGGAGTCGGCGACCAGGCTGATCACCCGCAGATCCTGTTCGGTGATGGGCTGCGCGGCGTCGATCAGCATGATCGCCACCTCGGAGGCCTCCAGCGCCGATTTGGTGCGCAACGAGGCGTAGAACTCGGTACCGCTGGCATTGGCGACCTTGCGCCGCAACCCGGCGGTGTCGACGAAACGCCAGACCTTGCCGCCCAGTTCCACCAGCGAATCCACCGGGTCGACGGTGGTACCGGCGACATCGTGCACCACCGACCGCTCGTCCCCGCTGAGCTTGTTCAGCAGGCTCGACTTACCGACATTCGGCTTCCCGACCAGCGCCACCCGGCGCGGGCCACCGCCGGGGCCGACGAGTTCGCGCGGTGTCTCGGGGAGCACTTCGAGTACATCGTCGAGCAGGTCGCCGGTCCCGCGGCCGTGCGCGGCCGAGACCATGCGCGGCTCCCCGAGACCCAGCGACCACAGCGCGGCCGCGTCGGCCTCCAGGCGCTGGTCGTCGACCTTGTTGGCGACCAGGATGACCGGTGTCTTCGCCCGCCGCAGCACCTTCACCGCGGCCTCGTCGGTGGCGGTCGCGCCGACCACCGCGTCGACCACCAGGACAATCGCGTCCGCGGTGTTCATGGCGAGTTCGGCCTGGCGCGCCACCGACTGCTGCAGTCCCTTGGCGTCCGGTTCCCAGCCGCCGGTGTCCTGTACCCAGAAGCGGCGGCCCGCCCAGTTGGCCTCGTAGGAGACCCGGTCCCGGGTCACTCCGGGCACATCCTCGACCACGGCCTCGCGGCGGCCCAGAATGCGGTTCACCAGCGTCGATTTTCCGACATTCGGGCGGCCGACCACGGCCAGGGTGGGCATCGGCACATGCTCGGCGGCCTCGGCGTCCCCGGCGAGATCGGTGAGCTCCCACTCCGATTCGTCGCTCCACACGCCGTCGCCGGCGAGTACGTCACTCACGGTGTCCCCGCTCATCCGGCGACTCCCCGGCTGTGCGCCGCGGCACGATCCCGCGGCCGGTCCAGCTGGCGGCCGACCTCGCGGTACAGCTCCTCGATGGTCTCGTCCATGGTCAATTCGCTGGTGTCGACCTGTACCGCGTCCTCGGCCCGCCGCAGCGGCGACACCGCGCGCGTGGAGTCGAGGCGATCGCGGCGTTCCACATCCGCGAGCACTCCGGCGTAGTCGTCCCCGCGGCCCTCGGCGATGTTCTGCTGATTACGCCGATGAGCACGCGCCTGCGCGGACGCCGTCAGGTAGATCTTGGCGTCGGCATCGGGCAGCACGGTGGTGCCGATATCGCGGCCCTCGACCACGATCCGGCCCGCGCTCACCGCGATCTCACGCTGCAACGCCACCAGTTGCTCCCGGACCTCCGGCACCGCCGAGACCGCCGAGACCGCCGCGGTGACCTCGGAACCGCGGATCTCGGTCCGCACATCGTCGCCGTCGAGTTCGATCAGTTCCCGCTCGGGATCGGTGCCGATCCGCAATGGCATATCGGTGACCGTCGCGGCCACCGCGGCGGAATCCGCCGGGTCGACACCGGCACGCAACACCCGCAGCGTGGCGACCCGGTACATGGCGCCGGTATCGAGGTAGCGGGCCGAAAGCCGTACCGCCAGCCGCCGCGACACGCTGGACTTGCCGGTCCCCGAAGGACCGTCCATCGCGACGACCAGGGACCGGTCGCGGGCCGTATCCTCGACGACCCCCACCGGAGCTTCCACACCGTTCACAAAGACACCGCCTCGTAGAGTTTGCCGATTTCGTCGCGCCCCAGCACGCGCAGCGTGCCCGGACGCTGGTCGTTCAGGACGACCGGGCCGATATGGGTGCGGACGAGCCTGGTCACCGGATGTCCGACCGCGTCCAGCAGCCGCCGCACGATATGTTTGCGCCCCTCGTGCAACACCACTTTCACCAGGGAACGTCCCTCGTCGACCTCGAGCACCTGGAAACGGTCCACCTTGGCCGGGCCGTCGTCGAGCTCCACGCCCTCACGCAGGATCTTGCCGATCGAACGGTGCACTTCACCCTGCACGGTCGCCAGGTAGGTCTTGGACACCTCGTAGGAAGGGTGCATCAGCCGGTGCGCGAGATCACCATCGTTGGTGAGCAGCAGCAGCCCCTCGGTATCGGCGTCCAACCGGCCGACATGGAACAATCGCTGTCCGGCCGCGACCCGCTCGGCGACGATATCGCCGACACAGGGCCGGCCCAGATCGTCGGACATGGTGGACTGCCAGCCCTTGGGCTTGTTCAGGGCCAGGTGCACGAGTTCCTCGCGCACCACCACCCGAGTCCCGTCCACGCGGACCACGGCATTCTCGGGGTCGATCCGCAGACCCTGCTCACGCACGATGATGCCGTCGACCTCGACGCGGCCCTGCTCGATCATCTCCTCGGCGGCCCGGCGCGAGGCCACTCCGGCCTTGGCCAGCACCTTCTGCAGCCGTTCGCCCTCACCCCAGGGCAGCTTCTCGTGGCCGGGTTCACCCGATTCCACATGCTGACGCCGGGCCGGTTTCGCATTGTTCAGCTGCGGGGCGCCGCTCCCGGAGCGGGGCGTCGCGCTCTTGCGCGCCGTACCGCCGCCCCCGCCCGGCCGGCCGCCGGTCCGCGAGCCGCCGGCACCACTGCGACCCGCCGCGGGCGAGCCGCCACGGCCCGCACCCGCGGCCCCACCGCGGCCCGCACCGGCCGAACCACTCCGGCCCGCCCCCGTGGCCCCTCCGCGGCCGGCACCGGCCCGGCCCGGTGCCGCGAAACCGCCGGCGCGGGCGCCACGGCCTTCCGTCGCGCTCTCCGCCCCCGCGGTCCGCGCGGAACGCGGTACCTGGTTGCTGCGGGCCCCGCGCTCGGTACTGCGCGGTCCCCCGGTCCGGCCGACGCGGGGACTGTCGTCACTTCCTCGGCGGGCGTCCCCGGCACGGGGGGCGCTGCGCCCACGACCGGCCCGAGCGGGCTGGTCACCACTTTTCCTACGATCCGGTATGCCATCTCGGCGAGCGGGTGTCTTCACGTTTTCCTGTCAATCCTCGGCGCCGAGGTTCAGATCCTCCTCGGCGGGTTTTCGCAGCCTGGTGTAGCGGGGGTCCGTCTCCAGACTGTCGTTGATCTCATCGATCAGGTCCACCCCCGGCAACAGGGGCGCCAGTGGCGGCAGATCGCTCAGCGACGCCAATCCGATCCGCTCCAGGAACAGTTCGGTGGTGCCGTACAGCGTGCCGTTGGTTTCCGGGTCGGTGCCCGCCTCGGTGATCAATCCCCTGGCCAGCAGGGTGCGCATCACACCGTCGACGTTGACACCGCGCACCGCGCTGACCCGGGCCCGGGTCACCGGCTGACGGTATGCCACCACCGCCAGCGTCTCCAGAGCCGCCCGGGTCAACTTCGACCGGGCGCCGTCGAGCAACATACGCTCCACATACGGTGCGTACTCGCTGCGAGTATAGAAGCGCCACCCGTCCCCGGCGAAACGTAGATCGATTCCGCTGCGCCGGGCGGCCAGTTCCGCCGACATCTCCCGCAGCGTGCGCTCGACCCGCTGCGGAGTCTCCTCCAGCGCGGCGGCCAGCTGTTCCACCGGCGCGGGAGTGTCCACCACGAGCAGCAGCGCCTCGAGTGCCGCCCGGAATTCGTCGTCGTCCAACGGCTCGGGCGCGATATCGGTCACAGCCTCGGTCATGCTCCGTCCTCCACGTCCGTCTCCGGGCCCGGCTCGCTCATCCGTAGTCCTCTTCTATGGTCACCGGCGCGGCACCACCGCCGTCCACGTCGTCACCTATCCAGCGCACGGCCAGCGGGCCCAGCGGGTCGGGCTGGTCGAACTCGATCGTCTTACCCCGATACAGCTCGAGCAACGCCAGAAACCGCGCCACGATCTGGATCGGCGCCGCGCAATCGGCCACCAGTTCGGCGAACGTGGTCCATACCCCCACGCCCCGGGCGCGCAGCCGTTGCAGCACGAGCGTCGCCTGCTCCGCCACCGATATCGCGTGCGCGTGCAGATGGTCCAGGCCCACGGTCGGCACCGGCCGCGGCCGGAACGCCGCCGCGGCGATCTCGGCGAAACCGGCCGCGTCCACACCGAGGGTGACCTCCGGCAGCAGACTCGCGAACCGCTCCTCCAGACCGACACTGCGCGGGTACCGGCGCAGCGCGGCCGCCTCCAGTTCCCCGAGCAACTCGGCGACCTGCTTGAACGCCCGGTACTGCAGCAGCCGGGCGAACAGCAGATCCCGGGCCTCGAGCAACTCCAGATCGTCGGGGTCGGTCACCTCCCCCGACGGCAGCAGCCGGGCCGCCTTCAGATCCAGCAAGGTCGCCGCCACCACCAGGAACTCGGTGGTCTGATCCAGGATCTTGTCCGTACGCAGCGAATTCCCCGGCTGGTTCAACCCGGCGGTCAATGCCTTGGTGTAGGCGATGAACTCGTCGGTGACCTTGTGCAACGCCACCTCGGTCACATCGAGACGGCGTTGCGAGATCAGCTGGAGCAGCAGGTCGAACGGGCCCTCGAAATTGCTCAGCCGCAGATGGAAACCGGACTTCTCCGCGGCCGCCGCATCCGCGGGCGCGGCGGGTGCGCTGATTGTCGACGAGGCCGGCCGGGACGGCCCGCTCACCGCCCGGACCGGTGGATGACTTCCCGTGCCATCGCCCGATAGGCCTCGGCGCCACTGGATTTCGGCGCCCACGTGGTGATCGGTTCCCCGGCGACGCTGGCATCCGGGAACCGGACCGTCCGGGCGATCGCCGTGTCGTAGACCAGTTCGCCGAACACCTCCACCACGCGCGCCATCACCTGGCGCGAATGCAGCAACCGGGCATCGAACATGGTCACCACGATGCCGTACAGGCTCAACCGCGGGTTCAGCCGGTCCCGGACCTTCTCCACGGTGTCGTTGAGCAGGGCCAGCCCACGCAACGAGAAGTACTCGCACTCCATCGGGATGATCACCCCGTCGGAGCAGGCGAGCGCGTTCACGGTGAGCAGACCGAGCGACGGCTGGCAATCGATGAGGATGTAGTCGTAGCGGTCGCGGATCGGTTCCAGCGCACGACCCAGCGACTGCTCGCGGCCGACCTCGTTCACCAACTGGATCTCGGCCGCCGACAGGTCGATATTGCTGGGCAGCAGATCCAGATTCTCGACCTTGGTCTGCATGAGCACGTCATCAGCGCTCACCGGCGCCCCGATGAGCAGGTTGTGCACGGTCAGGTCCAGATCGTGGTGCGCCACGCCCAGCCCCGCCGACAGCGCGCCCTGCGGATCGAGGTCCACCAGCAGCACCCGGCGGCCGTATTCGGCCAGCGCCGCCCCCAGGTTGATGGTCGAGGTGGTCTTACCCACCCCGCCCTTCTGATTGCACATCGCCACGATGAGCGCGTTGCCCTCGTGCGACGGCGCGGGCGGATCGGGGACCGCACGCAGGGGCCGACCCGTCGGCCCGAGCGCAGCGTCGGCAGGAACGGGTTCGGGGCCCGCGCCCCACACCGACGCGGCGCGATCGTCGCTCTCGGCGCCCTTGGGCGAGTCCGCCGATCCGGCTGTCGTCACGATCCGCTGCTCCTTATACGTTCCTACCCGTCCGTCACCTCGTAGAGCGTAACGAGGCCGATCAAGGCACGGTCTCGCTTTCGCCACGGTCCGGCTAGTCCTAGACGCTACCGGTTGACCCCGCTCGAGCGCCGCGTGTATGCACGGCGTGTTGGTGTCGATGGCGTCACCTGCGGCGACGCGCCGGAACGCATCCACTCAACGGGCCCGCGGGTGGGCTGTCGCCCAGACCTCGCGCAGCGTTCCCACCGTGACGAGGGTGTAGATCTGGGTGGTGGTCACCGACGCGTGACCGAGTAGTTCCTGCACGACCCGCACATCGGCGCCGCCGTCGAGCAGATGGGTGGCGAACGAATGCCGCAGGGTGTGCGGCGATACCGTGGCGGTGATCCCGGCGTGTTCGGCGGCGCGCTGGAGTACCTGCCAGGCACTCTGGCGGGACAACCGGCCGCCGCGCACGTTCAGCAGCAGCGCGGCTGCCGCACCGGGTGTATGCCGGCGGGCGCGCGCCGCGAGGACGGGCCGGCCACGCACCAGGTAGGCGTCCACCGCGGCCACCGCGGGACGGCCGAGGGGGACGATCCGCTGTTTACCGCCCTTACCGCGAAGGACGACCGCCCGGTCGTCGAGGTCCAGATCGTCGATATCGAGTCCGACGGTCTCGGAGATCCGGGCGCCGGTCGAGTACAGCAGTTCCAGCATCGCCCGGTCGCGCAGTCCGCGCGCCGCGGCGTCGCCTCCGGTCCCGGCGCCGGCGTCGGCCGCGTCCAGCAACCGCAGCACCTGATCGACCGGTAGCGCTTTGGGCAGCCGCTGACCCACCATGGGTGGTTTGACGGCGTGCGCGACATCGGCGCTGGTCAGTCCTTCGGCGGCGGCGAACCGGTGCAGCCCCCGCACCGCGATCAGTGCCCGCGCCACCGAACCCGGCGCCAGCGGAGGATGTTCCCCCTCGCCGGCCCGCAACGCGACCGCGAACTCGGTGATATCGCCCTCCGTGACGGACGCGAGGTCGGTGCGGCCGCGTTCGCTCAAGAACTGCCGGTAGCGGGACAGGTCCCGGCGGTAGGCGGAGAGGGTGCTGCGCGCGGCACCCCGCTCCACGGCCAGATGGTCCAGGAAGATATCGACCTCCCGCACCGCCTGCCCCCGATCAGTCCGAGTCCCGCTGCGCGGCCTGGCGGCGCAGCAGTGCGTCCGGCTGGCCCGGCCACGGCGCGTCGGCGGGCCGCAGCGGCAGGCCGGCGGCGTCGGCAGCGCTCAATGCCAGCAGACCGGCGACGGCGGTGGCGTTCACGATCGTCCCGGCCAGCGCCGCGCGGACCGCCTCGGCGACCGGCATCCGCACCAGCTCCAGGTCGGCTTCCTCGTGCTCCGGGTCCGGTCGCTCGGTATCGCTGAGCCCGCGCGCCAGATACACTCGCAGCGCCTCGTCGGTGAACCCCGGCGACAGGGCGACATCCACCAGCACCGACCAGTCCCGGGCAGCCAGCCCGGTTTCCTCGGCGAGCTCCCGGCGGGCGGCCGCCAGTGGATCCTCGCCCTGGATATCGATCAGGCCGGCCGGGAGTTCGAGCAGCCGCTCGCCGAGGGGATGACGGTACTGGCGGATCAACACCACCCGGCCGTCGTCGTCGACCGCGACCACGGCGACCGCACCGTGGTGTTCGACCACCTCACGTTCCACCACCCGCCCGTCCGGCATCTCCACCCGGTCCACCCGCAGCGCCAGGATCGCGCCCGAGTACACGACCCGGCTGTCGACCGTCGCGAAGGCGTGACTGCCGGGCGCCGGATTCGCGGGGGTCACGAGACCCGCTCGGAGGTACCGGCCAGTTCTTCCTCACCGGGGATGTCGACCGGCAGCCGTTCGGCCAGTTTGTACCGCAGCGCGGCGGCGATCAGTTCGGCGAACAGCGGATGCGGCCGGGTCGGCCGACTCTTCAGCTCCGGATGGGCCTGGGTACCGACGAAGAAGGGATGGATATCGGCGGGCAGTTCGACGAACTCCACCAGATGCCCGTCCGGGGAGGTGCCGCTGAACCGCAGGCCGCTGGCGGCGATCTTGTCGCGGTAGGCGTTGTTCACCTCGTAGCGGTGCCGGTGCCGTTCGGAGACCTCGGTGGCGTGGTAGGCGCGGGCCACCACCGACCCCTTCTCCAGTACTGCCGGATAGGCGCCGAGTCGCATGGTGCCGCCCAGGTCCGCCTCGCCGGCCACGGCTTGTTCCTGGTCGGCCATGGTGGAGATGACCGGGTGCTCGGTCTCGGGTTCGAACTCGGCGGAGTTGGCGTCGGTCAGGCCCACCGACCGCGCGGCCTCGATCACCATGCATTGCAGGCCCAGGCACAGCCCGAGCAGCGGCAGACCCCGGGTCCGGGCGTGGTGGATGGCGCCGACCTTGCCCTCGATGCCCCGGATCCCGAATCCGCCGGGGATGAGGACCGCGTCCACATCACGCAGGGCGGCCTGCGCGCCGGCCGGGGTTTCGCAATCATCGGACTGCACCCAGCGCAGTTTCACCTTGGCCCGGTGCGCGAAACCGCCGGCCCGCAGCGCCTCGGTGACCGACAGATACGCATCGGGCAGATCCACGTACTTACCGACCAGCGCGACCTCCACCGTCTCCCGCGGCGCGTGCACGCGGTCGAGGAGATCGCCCCAGATCGTCCAGTCCACGTCCCGGAACGGCAGCCCGAGCTTGCGCACGACGTAGGCGTCGAGGGCCTCCCGGTGCAGCACTTTGGGGATGTCGTAGATCGACGGCGCGTCGGGGGTGGAGATACAGGCGTCGACGTCCACGTCGCACATCAGCGCGATCTTGTTCTTCAGGCCGGCCGGTACCTCGCGGTCGCAGCGCAGGATCAGCGCGTCGGGCTGGATACCGATACTGCGCAGGGCGGCCACCGAGTGCTGGGTGGGTTTGGTCTTGAGCTCGCCCGAGGGTGCCAGGTACGGGACCAGCGAGACGTGCAGGAAGAAGACATTGTCGCGGCCGACATCGTGGCGGATCTGCCGGGCCGCCTCGAGGAACGGCTGCGATTCGATATCGCCCACCGTGCCGCCAATCTCGGTGATCACCACATCCGGTTCCTGCCCCTGCAGGTCCGGCTCGCGCATGGCCAGGATGCGCGCCTTGATCTCGTCGGTGATGTGCGGGATGACCTGCACGGTATCGCCCAGATACTCGCCCCGCCGTTCCTTGGCGATCACCGACGAGTACACCTGCCCGGTGGTGACGTTGGCGTCCCGGGAGAGGTCCCGGTCGAGGAAACGTTCGTAGTGCCCCACATCGAGGTCGGTCTCGGCCCCGTCCTCGGTCACGAACACCTCACCGTGCTGGAACGGATTCATGGTGCCGGGATCGACGTTCAGATAGGGGTCGAGTTTCTGCATGGTGACCCGTAGCCCCCGCGCGGTCAGCAACTGACCGAGGCTGGAGGCGGTGAGACCCTTACCGAGTGAGGAGGCCACGCCACCGCTGACGAAAATATGCTTGGTGGCTGCCCGCGCCTGAATCCGTGTATGACCCACGGGTCTTCACGGTAACACGAAACCCGGGCGACGATCGACCGCCACTCCCGGTTAACCACCCGATCGCCGCACCCGCCCGGCGCCGCACGCGCGGGACGGGGCGAAAATCTGCCACCTCCGCCCCGGGCGCACCACCGGCCACTTCTCTCACAGTTCCGCGCGCCGGCGCCGCGGGAACGCCGGTTCCGCGCAATGCTGTGTGATTGCGCGCAACGGCCCGCGTACCGCGGTACAGGGAGACGCAGACCGCGGCACTCAGCTCGCCCCGGGCCGGCCGATCGTCTCCCGAACCCACAGATCCGCACGATGCAGCAGATCCTGCACCGGCGCGAGGACCTCGCTCCCCTGGCCGGCGGCCAGCACCGCCACGATCAATACGACGAGCGCCGCCAGCACCAGCAGCGCCATGAGCGTTCCGGACACCCGGCTCCGGTAGAGCGTGGCCACCGCGGTGGCGTCCATGATGGCGCCCCCGACCTTCAGGCGGGTCAGGAAGGTCGCGGGATTGCTGTCCCGGCGGCACCGGTCGAAGAATTCCTCCAGAGACGCGGGCGCGCCCGCGGTGACGATGAGCGCGGCACCGTGGTGATGCGCGAGCAGCAGCGCCAGGTCCGCCGGTGTCCCGGAGCACGGGAAGGTGATCGCGCCGATCCCCAGCTCCTTGACCCGGTCCAGCCCCTCGGCGTAACCGTCCAGTTCCGCCGGCACGATCAGCTCGGCGCCGCCGGTGAGGATCTTGGCGGGCACCTGCTCAGGGTTGGCGACGATCAGATCCAGCCGGTAGCCCGCGCGCCGGACGGCCTCCGCCCCCTGCTCCACCCCGATCATGATCGGGCCGTACTCCTTGATGAAGGGTTTGAGCTTTGTGAGATCCTCGGCATGGCCGGCCCCGTCACCGACCACCACCACCGGCCGGCCGTTCAGGTCCAGATCCGGATCGGGCACCCCGATGCCGTCCATGAGCAGCGACGATTCGGTCCGGATGAAATCGAGGGTGCCGGTGGCGAAGGCTTCGAGATGGCCGGTGAGACCGTTGCGCGCTTCCGACAGCCGGTCGGCCACCGCGGTTTCGTCGAGTTCGAGGCATTCCACCAGCACCTCGGGTTCCCGGCGGGTGAGGCGGTCGGCGTAGACGACCCCGTTCTCGATCCGCACCTTGGCGCCGTCCTTGATCCGGCCGAAGGCGTCGGAGGTGACCGCGTCCAGCAGCAGCACGCCACCGGCCACCAGGAGTTCGGGTCCCGGATTGGGATAGCGACCGGAGATCGACGGCGAGGTGTTCACCACCGCCGCCACCCCCGCCGCGAGCAGCCGGTCGGCGGTGACCTGGTCCAGGTCCATTTCGTCGAGGACCGCGATATCGCCGGGTTCCACTCGACCGAGCAGCCGCCGGGTATCGCGGTCGACCCGGGCGATACCGGTCCGGCCGGGCAGCGTCTCGGAATTCTTCGACAGCAGCGCCAGCATCCTCATGCAGCGATGATCGTCGCAAACCCTCAACCATTGGTGGAGACACGCCGCGAGGTGATACCCGACGGCTATCAGACGGTTACCGGACGCACCGAGCGGGGTCGCCGTGGCACGAAAATCCGCTGCCCCGCGCCGTAAGCTGCCCGGGACAGCTACACGAAGAGGAGTCTCCATGGCCAGCACCACCGTCGATACCGTGATCGCCGCCCCGCGCGCGACCGTGTACCGGCTGTTCGCCGACCGCGAGAGCATCGATCCGTTCCTCGCGGTGAACGTCACGCTCGTCACACCGGGCACCACCGAACGCGAAGGCGTCGGCGCCCGGCACAAGATCGGTATCGGTCCGGTCGGAGTGGTCGAGGAGATCACCGCGCTGGTCCCGAACGAGCGGATGGAATACAAGATCGTCAAAGGCGCGCCGGTGAAGAGCCACACCGGCGTCATCACCTTCGCCGACGCCGACAACGGCACCCGGGTCACCTACACGATGACCTCCGACCCCTCGCTCCCCGTTCCGGCCAAAGTGCTCGAAATCGGCCTCAAAGGCCTGATCAACCAGTTCATCTCCGCCGCGCGCAAAGCCGTGGACTGACCTTCCGGTATCAGCCGGAGCCGCCCGCCGGGGCTACTGCCCGGGCCGGGTACCGGTCGGCTCCCGCCTGCGGACCGGCACCCGATACGCGTCGCGGCGACGGGTTCGTCACCGCCCTCGGACGAACTCCGCAGGCGGCACTCGTAGCGCGCCGTGCGCCGCCTGGCGGCTTCCGGTCGCTTCGGCCCGCACCGTCATTGTCGTCGGCGTAGGCGCCGCCACCGCACGCCGCGATGGCCGAGCGTCCGCGTACGAGGACTCGGCCGCGGCCCGGCTCAGCGCGACCCGAACCGCGCCCGGTGAGCAGGGTCTCCCGCCCGGCGAGCCGGGTGGTGCCCACGACTCCCGCCCAGCGGCGCCGAGCACGGCAGGGCACACGTACCGGACCGGCCACCGGTCAGTACGCTGCCATCCGCTCGGCACGGGCGGTGTTCAGCAGCTCCCAGGCGTGCGCGCGACCGGTCTCGGTATCGTCGAGCCCGGCCAGCATGCGGGCCAGCTCCACGATCCGCTCGTCCTGGGTCAGCGCCCGGACCCCGGAATTCACGGCACCCTCGCCGTCATCGGATTTGTTGACCACCAGGTGGGTATCGGCGAATGCCGCCACCTGCGCCAGATGCGTCACCACGATGACCTGGTGGGTGCGGGCCAGCCGGGCCAGCCGCCGCCCGATCTCCACCGCCGCCCGGCCGCCGACACCCGCGTCCACCTCGTCGAAGACCATGGTCGCCCCGTGCTCGGCACCGGCCAGCACCACTTCCAGGGCCAGCATCACCCGCGACAGTTCACCGCCGGACGCGCTCTTGCTCAACGGCAGCGACTGCGCACCGGAATGCGCGGCCAGCCGGAACTCCACCTCGTCCACCCCAGCCGGACCCGCGTGCAGTTCGACACCGTCGATCAGCAGCGGCGCGGAGTCCTGGGCCCCGGCCGGCAGCGGCCGCACCTCGACCTCCAGCCGCGCCTTGCCCATGGCGAGTCCGCTCAACTCCTCGGTCACCGCCGCCGCCAGATCACCCGCCGCCGCGGTCCGCGCCTGCGACAGTTTCACCGCCGCGGCACGCACCCGCTCCGCACCCGCCTCCACCTCGGCGGTGAGTGCCGCGAGCGTTTCCTCCGAGACATCCAGCGAATCCAGCCGGGTCCGTGCCTCGTCCGCCCACGCGATCACCCCGTCGATATCGGGTGCGTATTTACGGGTCAGCGACTTCAATTCGGCCTGCCGCGACAGCATCGATTCCAGCGCCCCGGGATCCGACGGCAGATCCGACAGGTAACCGCTCAGCTCGGTGGTCAGATCCACCACCACCGCGATCGCCTCCGCCAGCCGCGGCGACAGCGCGGCCAACGCCGGGTCCTCGGCGCCCTCCACCCGGGAGCGGGCCACACCGAGCGCGTCCAGCGCTCCGACCCCCTCGCCGGGATTGTCGGCCGGGCCGGCGAGCGCCTCGTGCGCGGTCGCCGCCGCCTCCCGCAACGAATCCAGATCACTGAGCCGCCGGATCTCCGCGACCAGGCGCTCGTCCTCCCCCGGCTCCGGCGCGACGGCGTCGATTTCGGCCAGCGATTGCGTCAGCCGTTCCGCCTCGGCCGCCATCTCCCGGCCCCGCGCGGTACGTTCCAGCAGGGAGTTCCGGGCATCCAGCCAGGTACGACGGCATTCGACGTAGTCCCGCAGCAGCGGCCCCACCGTCGCGTCGGCGAACTGGTCCAGCGCGTGCAGCTGCTGTTCGGGCCGCTGTAATCGCAACTGGTCGTTCTGGCCGTGCACGGTGAGCATCGGCGCGGTGAAATCGGCCAGCACCGAGGCCGGTACGCCACGACCGCCCAGATGCGCCCGGGACCGCCCGTCACTACCGACCGTCCGGATCGCGATCACCGTGCCGTCGTCGTCGGCGACGGCGGCGGCCGATTCCAGCACCGCTTCCGCTTCGGCGCGCGCGGACTCGTTCACCTCGTCGAGCGTGAACCGGCCCTCCACCACCGCGCGACTCGCGCCCAGCCGGACCCGCCCGGCGTCGGCGCGCGCGCCGCTCAGCAGGTGCAGACTGGTGACCACCATCGTCTTGCCCGCTCCGGTCTCGCCGGTGAGCACAGTCAGCCCTTCGTGGAATTGCGCGGTGGCCGTCGAGATGACGCCCAGTCCGTCAATTCTTATCTCTGTCAGCACGTGTGCCCTCCGTTCGCCGCCGGCCCCGCCAACCCGTGACCGGCAGCTCGAACTTGCGCACCATCCGGTCCGCGAACGGCGCGGAATCCAACCGCACCCACCGCACCGGCTCGGCACCCCGGACCGCTTCGACCCGGCCGCCCCGCGGCAATGCGAGGGTGCGCCTGCCATCCAGGAAAACTATCGCATCGTGGCCGGTGGCAACGGATTCGACCGCGATCCGCGAATCCGGGCTGGTGACCAGGGGGCGGGCGAACAATGCGTGCGCGTTGCTCGGGATCACCAGGAGCGCTTCCAGTTCCGGCCACACCACCGGCCCGCCCGCGGAGAAAGCATACGCCGTCGAACCGGTAGGGGTGGCGACAAGAATTCCGTCGCAGCCGTAGGACGAGACCGGCCGCCCGTCGACTTCGAGCACCACTTCGAGAACACCCATCCGGGCCGCGTTCTCGATACTGGCCTCGTTCAACGCCCAGCCCTGTTCGATGATCTCGTCGTCGAGCCGGACGTTCACGTCCAGGGTCATCCGCTCCTCGACCCGGTAGTCGCGCCGGACGACCTGTGCGAGTGCCTCGTCCAGGTTCTCCGCCTCGGCCTCGGTGAGAAAGCCGATCCGCCCCAGGTTGATACCCAGCACCGGGACCGTCACGTGCCGGGCCAGTTCCGCGGCGCGCAGCAGGGTGCCGTCGCCGCCGAGCGCCAGCACCATCTCACAGCCCAGCGCCGCGTCCGGCTCGTGGGCGACCACCTGCACCGGATATCCGCAGGGATCGGCGACCGGCTCGGTCTCGGCGTCGAACCGGGTGCTGTAGGCCTCGTCGGCCAATACCCGCAAACCGATTCCGGCCTCCGCGCAGATCTTCGCTACCCGATGCGCTGTTTCGCTGATCTCGGCCCGTCCGGGATGGGAGACCAACAGGATCTCTCGCGGACGGGACGCCTCCGTGTTCACTGTGGCCCCTCCTCGACTGCCCGCCGCACCAGTTCCCCCACCTCGTCGGCGGTGTAGCCCGCCGACTCGTCCCGGCGCAGCCACAGGAAGTATTCGACATTGCCGGACGGACCGGGCAACGGGCTGGCCACCACGCCGCGGGTGTGCAACCCCAGATCCGCGGCAGCGGCGGCGACCGAACGCACCGCCTCGGCCCGCAGCAGCGGATCCCGCACCACCCCGCCGGATCCCACGCGGTCCTTACCGACCTCGAACTGCGGTTTCACCATCGGCAGCAGATCTGCCCCCGGCCCCACGCAATCCGCCAGAGCGGGGAGTACCAGCGTCAACGCGATGAACGAGAGATCGGCGACCACCAGCTCCACCGGACCACCGATATCGTCGGCGGCCAGGCTCCGCACATTGGTCCGGTCGTGCACCCGCACCCGGTCGTCGGTACGCAACCGCCACACCAGCTGGCCGTAGCCCACATCCACCGCGACCACTTCGCGTGCGTCCCGGCTGAGCAGCACATCGGTGAAACCACCGGTCGACGCTCCGGCGTCGAGACAGCGCCGGCCCGCGACCGACAGCCCTTGCGGTTCGAACGCCTCCAGCGCGCCCAGCAGTTTGTGCGCCCCGCGCGAGGCCCAGGCCACTTCGTCCACCTGTTCCTTGACCACCAGTGGAGTACCGGTCTCCACCGCGGTCGCCGGCTTCACCGCGACGGTGCCGTTGATCAGCACTCGCCCGGCGCCGATCAATTCCACCGCGTGCTCCCGTGACCGCGCCAGACCACGGCGGACCAGTTCCGCGTCCACCCGCGCCCGCCTGGCCACCTCAGATCTTGTCCACCGTGGCCAGCGCCCGCACCAGCACCTCGTGTGCCTGGTCCAGGATGTGCGCACGGCGGGCCAGATCGGCACCGACGGAATCGTCCCCTGTGTTCGGTACGGGTCCGAGTTCGGCGAGCAGGTCGCGGACTTCGGCGCGGATCCGATCCGGGTCGGCGGGTTCACCGTGCCCGGCGGCCCCGGGCAGATGCCGACCGGGCAGCGGCACCCCAGAGCGGGTGGTGCCGGGAGTGTGCGGGCGGGGATTCGGGGTAGTCATCGTGGGCTCAACGCTATCGGATTTCCGAACGGGGCGCGCGCACCGTCAGCGCCCGGCCCGGGTGCTCCCGCAGTCGCGCGCGCACATCCGCCGGGGCGACGAGGCCCGGCACCGGCGGATGTCCCAGGGCATCCAGACCGTCGGCGACGTAGGTGGGCAGTCGCTCCTCCGGCAGACCGGCGAGTTCGCCGGCAGTACTCACCCCGGTCAGTACGAGCAGTGCGTCCAGGGCCACGTTCTGGGCGCCGGAGATATCGGTGTCGAGCCGGTCGCCCACGACCAGCGCCGCGCGCGTTTCCGCCCGGATCAACGCGTCTTCGAGCAGTGGCGGAAACGGCTTGCCGGCCACCACGGGTTCCAGATCGGTGGCGGTCCGCAGCGCCGCGACCATCGCGCCGTTACCCGGCGCGAGTCCGCGCTCGTTCGGCAGGGTGCGATCGGTGTTCGCCGCCACCCATACCGCCCCGGCTCGCAGCGCGTAGGCCGCCTCCGCCAGGTCCGGCCAGGCCGTCTGCGGCGAATGTCCCTGGACGACCGCGGCCACCGTCTCCGCCGCCCGGCGCACCGGTTGCAGACCGGCCGTCTTGACCTCCGCGGCAAGATCCTCGGAACCGACGACCAGCACCTCCGATCCGGGCGCCAGCCGCTCGGCCAGCAGCCGGCACGCCGCCTGCGCGCTGGTCACCACATCCGCCTCCGTCGCCGGATACCCCAGCTCGGCCAGATGAGTTGCCACGCTCGCGGCCGCCCGGCTCGCATTGTTGGTGACGTACACCAGCCGCTGCGTCCCACCGGCCAGCGCCGCCGGCGCCCCGTCGATCACCTCGGCGCCCCGGTAGAGAGTCCCGTCCAGATCCAGCAGCAGCGCCTCGTACCTGTCCCGCAACCGCGTCTCACTCGCTTCCCGCACACCCGGACCCTACGTCCTGCCCCCGGCGCCCCGGACACCCAGCCGCCTCCCACCGCCCGCACGGTCGGCTGCACAGCCACGCCGGTCGACGGACACTCGATGTCCTGAACCGCCATCGCGGCCGGTCTGCGCATCCACACCGATCGACGCGCACCCGACGCCCCGAACCGCCATCGCGGCCGGTCTGCGCATCCACACCGATCGACGCGCACCCGACGCCCCGAACCGCCATCGCGGCCGACATGGCGATCACCTCGAAGGTGCGGGCCCGTCAACTGCCCCCTTCCGCGCCCACTCGCTCCGGAACCGAGCGGCCGAAACCACTTCGACGCCGCCCCGACCCGCTGTAGGCCCGAATACCGCTCACCATCACTGCCGCACCCATGTCTCCGGCTCGCACGGCGCGTTCTCCGTCATTCGCGTAGGCCAGTTGCCGGCTGCCGAAGATCGCGAGTTGCTCGGGAGGCCGGCCACAAACTCCAGCTGTCCGATATCGGGTGGGGTGAGCGTGACGAGTGAGAAGTCGGGGGTGCTGTGGGCGTCTGGGCATCGATACCGGCCGTGTCACCTCCGTACCCCTACTGCATACGCCCCGCCCGTCGCCTCCGGCCGCGCCGAACACGGTGCGCGGAGCCGATGAATTCCCCTGCCGTGATCCGTCGGAACCGAAGAGCGGCCGATCCGCAGCGGCCGATCGACCGATGTCCCGAAGGAGAACTGTGACCGCCGACCCGACCGACCGCGCCACCGAACCCGAACTACTCGATATCGCCGAAACGCGCACCGCCGTAGTACGCGGCCGGGTGGCGCCGGCACAGACGATCTCGTTCTTCGACACCTCGTTCGGCATCCTGCCGTCTGCCCTCGCCGCGCAGGAGGCCGTTGTCACCGGCCCGGCTCTGTCCCGGTGGGGAACCATGTCCGACGAAGCCACGGAGCTGGAGGTGGGCTTCCCCGTCGACCGGCTGATCAGCCCCGACGGGGACGTCGTCCCCGGCGCGCTTCCGGCGGGCCGGATCGCCCGTGTGGTGCACAACGGCTCCTTCGACGCACTGGGCGTCACCTGGGACCGGCTGCACGGTTGGATCATCGAACAGGGCCTGGTTCCGGGAGCCGACCGCTGGGAGGTCTACCTCACCGAACCGAACCCGCGGATGGACCCGGCCGATCTGCGAACCGAGCTCAACTGGTCGATCGACCGGCCCTGACGGCCGGTCAGGCCTCGCCGCTCAGCTCGGCCGCCCGCTCCTCGGCGTCGGTTTCGCCGTCGAGGTCCGCGGCGGCCGCGTTGAAGAACCAGGTCTGTCCCTCATCGGTCCGTCCGGCCGCGACCAGTGCGTCGGCGTAGGCGTAGAACAGCCGCGCGGGACCCGAACCGGTGCGTGACGGGTCGAGGTCGGAGGTCTGCAGGGTCACCACCGCCTGGTCGTATTGGCCGAGGTCCATTCGCGCGCCCGCGACCACGATCCGCAGTTCGATGGCCTCGTCACCGGTCAGCGCACGGCCTTCGTCGCTGCGGCCGATCTCGATCGCGCGTTCGGGCCGGCCCAGGCCACGCTCGCAGTCCGCCATCACGGCGAGCAGACCGGACCCGCCCGCCATCCGCCGCGCCGCGCGCAGCTCGGACAGGGCTTCGGCCCATTCCCCGGCGTGATAGGCGACGACGCCGGCGGTCTCCCGCACGACGGCGATCCGTCCCGCCCGCTGCCGCGCGGCCCGCGCATGGGCCAGCGCGAGCTGTGGATCGTCGTCGAGAACCTGCACGGCCATCGCCAGGTGCCGGGCGACGGTTTCCGCATTGCCCTTGTCCAGGCTCAGCAGATCCCGACGGATCGAGGAATCGAGATCACCGGCCTGGACCTCGTCGGGCAGATCGGGCTCGTCCGGCCGCGGCGGCCGCCGATCGGCCCCACGGCCGCCGCCCTCACCGCCGCGACGCCGGGGTCCGCCTGCCTCACCGCCGCGGGAGAAAGCCGAACCGCCGCTCCCGGCCGGCCCCCCACGCTCCCGGCGCGGCCCGTCGCTCTCGCGGTCGGGCCGGTCGGACGCGCCACGGCCACCGAAACGACGGTCGTCGGTCCCACCGCCGCCACCGAACCGGCGCTCATCGGTGCCACGGGAAGACCGCTCGGCAGGCCGTGTACCGAACCGGCGATCGTCCGCACCGCCCCGGCTGTCCGTACGTCCGGCACCACGATTGTCCCGGCCCCGATCGGAATCACCGAACGAGGACCGCCCCTGCGACCGGAACTCCCCGCGCTCACGCGTTCCGTGCTCTCGCTTGTCACCATCCGGACGCGACTGCTGCCGGGGACCGCCTGAACGGTTGTCATCCCGGTTCGAACGCGCGCCTTCGGCCCGGAATCCCGGACGGTCCCCGGCCCGGTCGGCACCACGCTCGCGCTGCCCCGGCGCTCCGGTCCGCTCCTCCCGGCCACCGCGATCGGCCCGCTGCGGGCCCCGCGACCGGTCGCCACCGAATCCGGTATTGCCACCGGACCCCGTGCGCCCGCGTCCCGCGCCCCTGTCACCCGGCTCGGCGCCGCGGCGGGCATCGCCCCGCGTGTCGTCGTCGCGACGGAAGCCGCCGCGCCCGCCCGAACGGCCGGCATCATTCGTCGCACCGGAATCCCCACCCGACCGCCTACCATCGCCGGCTCCCTCGCCACGCCGGAAGCCGGCGTCGGGTCCGGAAGAATTGCGCCGGAACGGCTTCCGGCCATTGTTCTGTTCCGGCACGGCGGGTCCCTCTCTCGGTTACCAGACTGGATCACTGGAGTACGACGGCAATACGGTCGAACCGCCGCCAATGGTGGATTGTGCTCACACCAAGTTTACGGGCCATATCACCGTAGACAGAAATGCAGGTAGGGGACCCACGAATGGGTCCCCTACCTTGAAAGTATGTTCCGGCGGTGTCCTACTCTCCCACACCCTGTCGAGTGCAGTACCATCGGCGCTGGCAGGCTTAGCTTCCGGGTTCGGAATGGGACCGGGCGTTTCCCTGCCGCTATAACCGCCGTAACTCTATGAAACTATCCACAGAGAGCCACCCACCAACCCCAGGGATCTT
>NZ_JBEXLL010000093.1:0-20521 GCF_040609955.1 Nocardia sp. NPDC004568 | reverse complement strand
ACCGGCAACCACACTCGCCGGTCCAGCACCTCCAGGCCTGACAGCGACTCATCCCCCCAGCCACAACTGACGGAAGTTCTCGGACGCTTACTTAGTGTTCGCCCCGGGCTTGATGGGGACACCGATGACCGTGATCGGCTACACAGGCGGTGCAGTCTTCGACCTGCCCCAGAGGTGGACCCGTTGCCGGTCGTCACCCACGCGGAGAACCCACGCATAATCATCTCGAACCGTGTGCTTCGAGCTGTGACCGGTATGTTTGCCATCGCGACCGCTCCCCGGTGATGGGGCCCGCCAATTCGGACGTTGACCCCGGCCACGCGCATCCAGACGCCGACCACCCGCCCACAGGCCGACCGAAGAGGACCTCCGCCTTCGCTCCGGTCGTGCGTCCACCCGCCGCACTCCGCACGCGGCACCCCGGGTGTAGCCCTGGCCGGGTTCCATCGAGGTTACCGACCCATCACCCAGGCGCCGCTCCCCCGTGAGCGGGATTTGTGGCGATCGTCATTGCGCGCCACGTGGCGGAAACACCCGGCTCCTAGCGTTTTCTCACGTCACAACACCGCACTCGACCGCCCGGCTGCCACGGCCGGTCGCCCCGGTCCGGGGGGCGTCGAGTAACGACGAGAGGGGCGCCGATGACCGCGACAGCCGACACCGGCCGACGAACACCCGATACCGCAACAACTTTCGTCCACCAGCGTCGAGGTCGCTGGATCGACCGGTGGGAACCGGACAACGAACGGTTCTGGAAATCCGGCGCCGACCGCACCGCCAAGAAGAACCTGCTGTTCTCGGTATTCGCGGAGAATCTGGGCTTCAGTATCTGGGTCCTGTGGGCCAGCGTCGTCACCGGAATGGGCGCTGCCGGTTTCGCATTCCTGGACGGGCTCGGCAAGGGCGACCCGACCGCAGTCAGCAATGCCCTCTTGCTCACCTCCGTGCCCACCCTGGTCGGTTCGACCCTGCGCATCCCGTACACCTTCGCCATCCCCCGGTTCGGCGGGCGGGCCTTCACGGTGTTCAGCGCCGCCATGCTGCTCGTCCCCACCGTCGGCCTGATCTACTTCGTCAACCAGCCCGGCACACCGATGTGGGTTTTCGTGGTGCTGGCCGCGCTGTCCGGCTTCGGCGGCGGTAATTTCTCCTCGTCGATGGCCAATATCTCGTTCTTCTTCCCGGACGGGAAGAAGGGCGCGGCGCTCGGGATCAATGCCGCGGGCGGCAATCTCGGTGTCGCCCAGACTCAGCTGCTGGTGCCGCTGCTGATCACCCTCGGCACCCATCTCACCGCGAAGGACGCGGCCGGATACCGTTTCGGGATCACCCTGTCGGTACTGGTGTGGATTCCGTTCATCCTGGCCGCCGCGTTCAGCGCGCTCCGGTACATGGACAGCCTGGCCACCGCGAAATCCGACGGACGTTCCTACCGGCCCGCCCTCACCAATCACCACACCTGGGTAATGGCCCTCCTCTACATCGGCACCTTCGGTTCGTTCATCGGATTCTCGTTCGCCTTCCCGACCCTCATCAAGGCCAACTTCCCCGACCTGGCCAGCATCGGCTGGATCACCACCCTCGGGAATCTGGCGTTCCTCGGCGCCCTCGTCGGCTCCTTCTCCCGGCCGTTCGGCGGTTGGCTCACCGACAAGCTCGGCGGGGGCGCGAAAATCACCATCGCCGTGTTCGGGGGGATGGCCGTCGCGGTCGCGCTCATCATGACCGCGCTCGAGATGAAGAGCTTCCCGCTCTACCTGCTGGCCTTCCTACTGCTCTTCGTGCTCACCGGTATCGGCAACGGCTCCACCTACCGGATGATCCCGTCCATCTTCAGCGCCCAAGCGAAGAAGTACGCCTCCGAACACGGTCTCGAGCCCGCGGAAGGGGCGGCCTCGGCGAAGCGGCAGGCAGGCGCGGCCATCGGCGTCATCGGTGCGGTCGGCGCCTTCGGCGGTTTCGTACTCCAGCAGGCACTGCGCCTGTCCAACACCACTTTCGGCACCATGGCGCCCGCGTTCTGGGCCTACGCCGCCGCGTTCCTGGTGATGGCCGGGGTCACCTGGTGGTTCTACCGCCGGGCCTCGTTCGCGGTGGGGCGGGTGCCGTCGTTGGCGTACGCCAACGTCTGAGAAGGTGTTCGGAAACGTGGTCGGTCGGCCGCCGAGTATTCCCCTACTCCCCCATACAATCTGCGGAAATCAACGCGATGTCTTGCTGGACGGGGTGGTAGAACTGGCCGATCTCGATCCGGCGACCCCAGGCCGGTCCGGAGACCGGCCGGGCCCCCTCCACATCCGAGCGCGGAGCCGGCCGGGCTCAGAGTAGGAATCGCACCATATCCGCCGTTCGGACCAGTCCCGGCAGCGCTTCGGGCGTAGAGCGCGGATGCAGCACATGGACCGCCAGCCGGAACATCACCGCCCGCAACAGCATCTGCGGCCATTCCGGCAGATCGGACCAGCGTTCGAGCAGCCCGTCGTCGGCTCCGCCCCACGACAGCGCGTCCACCACGATCACCCCCGCCGCCCACGCCGGGGGCCGCCAGTACGGGGTCAGATCGGTGAGCGCGGGCGTCTGCGCCCCGGCGAACAGCACGGTGCCGAACAGATCACCGTGCACCAGTTGCGGCGGTGTCCGTACGGGTTTGCGCAGCGTCGCCAGCTGACCGATCAGTTCGAGGCTGTGCCGGCCGTCGGGCGAGTTCTCCATGACCGCGCCCGCCGCGCGCAGCGTCCGCAGCGGCACGGCCTCCCACGCCGCCCGGTCCGCGGCGACGAAGACATCCACGTCCAGCCAGGGTGTGACCGGCGGCTGGGAGAGGAAGCGTGGCCGCTCCAGGGTCGCGGTGGCCTTGTGCAGTCGCAACGAGACCGAGACCACCTCGTCGTGCCGCGGTTCCGGACAGCCGGTCATATACGTGTCGCACCGCCAGCCCGACACCACATACCGGCCGTCGGTGGCCCGCACCGGGCGGGCCACCCGCAGCCCGTCCACCCGCAGACTTTCCCGGACCTTCGCCGACCAGGCCGCGCGCGCGTGGTCGGCAACGGGACTGAGCACCACATCACCGAGGCGCCAGCCACCCTCCCAGTCACCGAGGGCGACGGGGGTGAGTTCCCGCAGACCGTACGTGGCCCGCACATGTTCGGGGGGTTCGACTGTGGTGGTCACGGCCGTACCGTACTCCCGCCACCGGGCCCCGGTATCGCGCCACACCGTGCCGTAGCAGGGCCGCGACACACCGCGACCGGTCCCGGTCGCACACCGCGTACGGCGACCGGCGCCGCCGCCCGCGCGCCCGTTCACGCGCAGGTCAGCGGCACACCGGGACCGGGCGGCTCAGTACACCGGCAGTGAGGGATCGACCTGATGAGCCCAGGCGATCACACCGCCCTGCAGATGCGTGGCATCGGCGAAACCCGCCCGCTTGAGCGCGGCCAGCGCCTCGGCCGACCGGACACCCGTCTTGCAGTGCAGCACGATCTTGCGGTTCTGCGGCAGTTCGGCCAGCGCCTCCCCCGAGAGGATGCGGTCCTTCGGGATCAGCGTCGCGCCCTCGATATGCACGATGTCCCATTCCACCGGTTCCCGCACATCGATCAGCTCCACATCACCGGAGTCCAGCAGCTCCTTGAGCTCACGCGCGGTCACCGTGGAGCCGGCGGCCGCGGCCTGTCCCTCCTCGGAGACCACACCGCAGAACGCCTCGTAGTCGATGAGCTCGGTGATCGGCTGCCGCGCGGGATCACGACGCAGTGTGATGGTCCGGTAGCTCATATCGAGTGCGTCGTACACCATGAGCCGGCCCAGCAGCGGGTCGCCGATACCGGTGATCAGTTTGATGGCCTCGGTCACCATGACCGAACCGATGGACGCGCACAGCACGCCCAGCACGCCGCCCTCGGCGCAGGAGGGCACCATTCCCGGCGGCGGGGCCTCCGGGTACAGATCGCGATAGTTGATCCCGCGACCGTCGGGGGCGTCCTCCCAGAAGACCGACACCTGGCCCTCGAACCGGTAGATCGACCCCCAGACATACGGTTTGCCGGCCAGCACCGCGGCATCGTTGACCAGGTAGCGGGTCGCGAAGTTGTCGGTGCCGTCGACGATGAGGTCGTATTGCGCGAACAATTCGACCGCGTTCTCCGGCTCCAGCCGGATCTTGTGCAAGCGCACGTCGATTCCGGAGTTGATCTCCAGAATGGAATCGCGGGCGCTGTCGGCCTTGGGACGGCCGATATCGGACTCACCGTGGATGACCTGCCGCTGCAGATTCGAGGCATCGACCTCGTCGAACTCGACGATGCCCAGGGTGCCCACCCCGGCGGCGGCCAGGTACAGCAGCGCCGGAGAACCCAGCCCGCCGGCGCCGATCACGAGCACCTTCGCGTTCTTCAGCCGTTTCTGCCCGTCCATCCCGAGGTCGGGGATGATCAGGTGACGGCTGTAACGGGCGACCTCGTCCCTGGTCAGCTCGGCGGCGGGCTCCACAAGTGGAGGCAGGGACTGCGGTGATGACACGTCTTCGAACTCCTCGTATCGAAATAGCCGGATGCGGTATGCGGGGTGCGTACAACCGATGACCCGTGGCCGCTGTGACCCGCACCCACACCGGCGTAGGTTCCCTGTACAACGCCGGCGCGTGAGCCATTCTTCCCGGCCGGCGCCGGGCCCCACCGCCGGACCCGCCCGGGTCTTCCGCGGCCGCGGTCAGCCGCGCGGATAGGGCCAGGGGTTGAAGCGGCAGGTCTTGCCGTCCATCGGCACGACCCCGTACGGATCCAGAGCGGCGATCTCGTTGTTGGCGGTGCCGAAGGTCTGCTGCATCATCACCGGGGCCAGACCGCCCTCGCTCTCACACGGCTGATGTTCGTGGTAGCCGATCGCGTGGCCGACCTCGTGGTTGACCAGATACTGCCGGTAGGAGCCGATATCGCCGTCGAACGCCGGAGCCCCCCGCACCCAGCGCGCCTCCGACAGCACCACCCGGGCCTGATCCGAGTTGTAGCAGGAGGAATCGATCGGTATATCGAAACCACAGACCTCGCGGGTGGTCGAGCGGGCGGTGAGCGAGATCCGGAAGTCCGGCTCCCCGCGATCGATGCGCTGGAACGCGAACTTGCGATCGTGCACCCAGCTCTTCGGATTGCCGAGCGTGGATTCGACCATCCGGGCCACCGAGTCGTCGCCGCCGAAACCGCGCGTATCGATTCCGTTCTCGATTTCGACCGTATAGGTGAAGGTGTACTGCTCGCCCGCGCCGACCCGGGCGGAGGCGCCCGGCACGATCCGCCAGCTGCCCTTACCGGTCTCGGTGAACTTCCCGCCCTCGGGCAGCGCCCCGATCGGCAGATCCTCCGGGAAGCTCCCGTCGCCCGGCGGGGCGCCGATCACACCCGCACTGGCCGGCGGCGGCCCGAGCGCCCCGAAACCGGGATCGATCGGCTCGGCCGGACCTCCGCGACCTGTACGCACCGCGTCGACCACGACGAACACCGTCAGTACCAGCAGGACCGGCAACGCGTACACCCGCCACCCGTACCTGGACACGACGAAACGCAGCCGCCGCCGGCGCGGGCCGGCCGCGAGCCTGGCCGCGGGCGGCGGATCACCCTCCGGGTCCCGGCGCGCGCGCAGCGGTTCCCGGGATCCGTCGCCGTGCGATATCGCCTGCGCGGCGACCGCGAGCTCTGCATCCTGGGGGCGGTGCGCGCTGCGCCCGCCGCCGGAGGGGTTTTCCGGTCGGTCGGTCACGGCTCCACACTCTCACAATCCGCCGTAGCGGCCACAATGGAAGTACCCCGGGAGCCGCGCCCCCGGTGGCGCGCGAGCCACTTTCGAGCATTCCCGAAGGGCACCATGCGGATCGGGGCCGGTCCCGGGTTCACCAACCCGGGTCGGCAACAGCAGCGTAAGCGAGTATGGTGCTCGAAAGACCCGGTACACACCCCTTTGCCGGGGAATCGACTGGGAGATCCGAATATGACCGACCTCGTGGACCGGATGACGTCCCGCTCGTCGTCCGGCACCGCCCCCAAACGTGGCACCCGGCTTCCCCGTGACGAGCGCCGCCAGCAACTACTCGCGGCCGCCAGCGAGATCTTCGTCCTACGCGGCTATCACGCCGCCGGTATGGACGAGATCTCCCAGTGCGCCGGTGTGAGCAAGCCCGTGCTGTACCAGCACTTCACCAGCAAGCTGGAGCTGTACCTGGCTGTCCTGCAGAACTACGTCGACATGCTGGTGTCGAGTGTGCGTCAGGCATTGCGCTCCACCACCGACAACAAACAGCGCGTGCGGGCGGCGGTCGCGGCCTACTACGACTTCGTGGACAACGAGATGCAGGGCTTCCGCCTGGTCTTCGAATCGGATCTCACCAACGAACCCCAGGTCCAGCGGCGCGTCGAACAAGCGACCGAGGCCTGCGTGGACGCGGTCTACGACCTCGTCGCCCACGATTCCGGCCTCGACCCCTACCGGGCCCGCATCCTCGCGGTCGGACTGGTGGGCGCGAGCCAGTTCACCGCCCGGTACTGGCTGGAAGCCGACCGGCCGATCCCCAAGGACGAAGCCGTGGACACCACGGTCGCACTGGCCTGGGGCGGTCTCAAGCACGTCCCACTCCACCCGATCGGCTGATCCCCCACCGACCGGAACACGACGAAGCCCCTGCCGGACCGGCAGGGGCTTCCGTTTCGTCCGGGCCCGGGACTCAGACCGCCGCGAAACCTACCCGGCCGCCGGTCACGGCCCCGATCTCCACATAGGCCACCTTGCCGGCCTGGATCAGGTACTTGCGGCCCTTCTCGTCGGCCAGCGCCAGGACCCCGCTGGTGGCGGACAGCGCCTCGGAAACCAGAGCCTCGACCTCGTCCGGGCTCTGCGAGCTGGCGATGACGAGTTCACGCGGGCTATCCGAAATACCGATCTTGACCTCCACGGCCAACCTCCGAACCTAGAGTCCTGTGCTGTCCCAGTAAGGCTAGTTGAGCCACCGCACCCCGGACACACGACGGGGTGCGCTGTCAGCGAACAGCGTTTGTCCGCCCCACCCTCCCGCCCGGTCCCTACGCTCCGTCGCTTGGGAACCGGGGCGGCTCCCACCACGAACGCCGGCCACCCGAAGTAGACGGACGGTGTATCCGGAGGGTGTGCCTCGGCCTGCCCACACCTACCCCTTCGCGAGTGCGCAGGGGTCGCCGGTCTCCCGGCTGCACATTGCCCGCCGAACCGGACCCTGTCAGTCGTCGCCGGTGGCGTCGAGTCTCGCGGCGCAGCGGGTGAGGTAGGCGCGTTCGGCCGGGTCGGGGGCGCGCTGGGCCGCTTCGGCGTACAGGCGGGCCGCCGTCACCCGGTCACCTGCTCGCTCGTGCAGGTAGGCGGACACCGCGGTGTAGCGGGGCAAGGTGTCGTCCAGTGCCGCGAGCGCCGCCAGGCCGGCGCCGGGTCCGTCGGCCGCGCCGACGGCCACCGCGCGGTTGAGCCGGACGACCGGGCTGTCGGTCAACCGGACGAGCTCGTCGTACCATTCCACGATCTGGGGCCAGTCCGTCTCCGCCGCGGTGGGGGCGTCGGCGTGCAGGGCCGCGATCGCGGCCTGGGCCTGGAATTCGCCGAGCCGGTCGCGGGCCAGGGCCGCCTGCAGGATCCGTACCCCCTCGGCGATCATCCGGGTGTCCCACCGACCGCGATCCTGTTCGGCGAGCGGGACCAGACTGCCGTCGGCGGCGGTGCGGGAGGCCCGGCGGGCGTGGTGCAGCAGCATCAGGGCGAGCAGCCCGGCCACCTCGGGGTGGTCCACCGCACCCGCGAGCTGCCTGGTCAGCCGGATGGCCTCGGCCGCGAGGTCGATATCGCCGGAGTAGCCCTCGTTGAAGATCAGATACAGCACCCGCAGCACGGTGGCGACATCGCCGGGCCGGTCGAACCGTGCACCGGCGACGGCGCGCTTGGCCCGGCTGATGCGCTGAGCCATGGTCGCCTCGGGCACCAGATACGCCTCGGCGATCTGGCGGGTGGTCAGCCCGCCGACCGCGCGCAGGGTCAGCGCGACCGCGGACGACGGGGTCAGCGACGGATGGGCGCAGAGGAAATAGAGCTGGAGAGTGTCGTCCACCGCCGTCGCCGGCCCGGGCGCCGGTTCCTCGTCGAGGAGATTCTCGCGCCGGCGCCGGGCGGCGTCGGCGCGGGTCCCGTCGAGGAATTTGCGCCACGCCACGGTGACCAGCCAGCCCTTCGGGTCCCGCGGCGGCTCACCGGGCCACACCCGGAGGGCTTCGATCAGCGCGTCCTGCACGGCGTCCTCGGCCGCCGCGAACTCGGCCCCGCGGCGGACGAGGATCGCGAGCGCACTCGGCGTGAGACTTCGGAGCAGTTCCTCGTTCACGGTGGTCACCCGGGAACCGTTCCTCGGTGCGATCACTGCGTGACGGTGGGCGGAGCGGTCAGCAACGGTCGCAGTTCGAGCCATTCGTGGATCGGTTTCCCGCCTGCCCCGGGCGCGGCCGACAGTTCGGCGGCCAGTTCGAGGGCCCGCTCGTAGCTGTCCACATCGATCACCATCCACCCGGCGACGAGGTCCTTGGTCTCGGCGAACGGGCCGTCGGTGACCGGCGGCCGGCCCGGCCCGTCGAACCGGACGAAGGTCCCCTCGGAGGCGAGCGCCCGATGGTCGACGAACTCGCCGGTGGCCTGCAACCGGGTCGCGAAATCATTCATGTACCGCATATGGGCCGAGATCTCCGCCTGCGTCCACTGATCCATCGGCACGTCGTTGACCGGAGCCGGAGCGCCGCGGTAGTGCTTCAGCAGCAGATACTTGGGCACGGTGTCCTCCTCGGTGCGGGTCCTCGGGCCGTATTCTTCCCGGGAACGGAGTCGCACACGAGGCCGGCCGCCGAAATTTCTTCCGGCCGCGCCGAAACGGTCAGAGGCCGAGCACCGCCATGCGTTCGGCGTGGGCGCTCTGCATATGTTCGAACAGCGTGGCGATACCGTTGAGATCCCCGGTGGCCGCCAGCACGAGTTCGGTGAGCTCGTCCCGCTGCGCCATCACATACTGGGCCTGGGTGATCGCTTCGCCGAGCAGGCGCCGGCCCCACAGGGTGAGCCGATCACGTTCGGATCGGCTGGCGGCGACCGCGCGCCGGACCTCTTCCACGACGAATTCCGAATGCCCGGTGTCGGCGAGCACATCTCGCACCACGGCCGCCACATCCGGGCTCAACGCACCGGCGATCTCGCGGTAGAAGTCGGCGGCGATACCGTCGCCGACATGGAATTTGACCATCGACTCCAGCCAGGTGGACGGGTCGGTGGAGCGGTGGTAGTCGTCGAGCGCCCCGGTGAACGGCGCCATGGCCGCGTACACATCGGCGCCGCGCGCGCTCAGTGCCGCGTCGAGCCGTTCGAAATGCGCGAGTTCGGCCGCCGCCATCCGGGCCACCGCGACCTTGCCGCGCAGGGTGGGTGACAGCGTGGCTTCCTCGCTCAGCCGGTAGAAGGCGGATATCTCGCCGTAAGCGAGTACCGCGAACAGGTCGGTCACGCCGGCATGTTCGGCGGGAATCGGCGAAGCGGACGAATCGCTCGGTGTAACACCCAGCCCGGCCGGTGACTGTGCTCCCATGGAAATCCAGCGTAGTACGCCGCCCTCGGGCATCGCCGCGCTCACACCGGTGTCGTGAGGAACTTGTCGAGATAGGTCCAGGTCGTCGCGCGGGCGGTGGCGCCGGCGAGGATGCCCAGATGTCCGCCGGGCGCGGTTTCGTAGTGGACCGCTTCGGCACCGGTGAGTGTGCGAAGGCCGTGTTCCACCGCACGGGCCGGGGTGATGACATCGGCGGGACCGCCGACCAGCAGCACCGGGGCGGTGATATCGGCCAGCCGGATCGGGCCCTGCCCGAGATCGACCGCGCCGCGGCCGATTTCGTCGCGCAGCACCAGCCGGTTCCACAGCTGCTGGTACATGCGGCCCGGATAGCCCGGCATATCGGCCATGAAGCGGTCGACCGCCTCCATCCGGGCCAACGATTCGGTGCGGGCGAGGTTGTTGGCCACGAACCAGGGCCGTTTGACCTCCCGGTCCCAGGCGGTGATGCGGTACGCGAGCCGGGTCAGCGGCGCCGGCACACCCCCCATCGCGCGCAATGCCGCGCCCACGGCGTCACCGGTACCGGTGAGCCGGGCGGCCGCGGCGAGCTGCGGCGTCATCGGCATCGCGCGGTAGTTCAGCGGCGCCCCGACCGCGGTGATCGACCGCACCGGCAACTCACCGTTCGCGGCCGCGGTCAGCAGCGCCATGGTGCCGCCCAGCGACCAGCCGACCAGGTCCACTTCCGGGACGCCGCCGGCGGCGACCCGATCGGCGGCGGTGCGGCGAATCGCCTCGGGCAGGATGTCGTACACCCAGTCGTCGAAACCCATGCGGCGGTCGGCGTAGGTGATCTCGCCGTAGTCGATGACGTACGGCGCGCGACCGGTCTCCAGGAGGAACTCCGCCAGACTCTGTCCCGGCCGCAGATCGAAGCAGCTCGCGGGCGCGGCGAGCGGCGGTACCAGCAGCACCGCGGCCGCCGACGGTGCGGTCGTACCGGCGAGCAGGGCGGGTTCGAAACGGCGGAGCAGGCGATGCGGTTCGTTCCACAGCACCGACGACGGAGTCGGGCGGCGCCCTTCCACGCCGTCACCGAAGGTCAGTGCCCAGGCGTTGCGCGCGGCCCGCTCGACGGTCCGGGACAACTCGCCGTCCGGGTCCACCGCCCGGACGGCGCGATCGGCCAGGGCGATTCCTCGGTCTGCGATGCTCACGGCACGAATCTCTCATAGATGTATACGGCGGTACCAGCTATACCGCTGACCGACCGGCCGGGTGTGTGGCGAATCACGTACCGCCGAGATCGGTTCCCGGGTGCGCGCGCACACTTGCCACACCGGGCGAAACGCCCTGCCGCGCAGCGCGGCTCGGCCGGGGAAGCCGCCGAAAAGATCAACGTCCAGCGGATTTGCGCGAGCGCCTTTCGGAGCGCGGAACAATAGCACGCTACAATCGCGACGGACAACGGAAGAATTCAGCCGATCCATGAGAACCGGCAGCGCCGAAAGTCGCGCACCCCGGGGTGCGCCGTGCGGTGGTCGAAGAATTCTCCGGGGTCCACGGAAAATGTGCGCGCACCAGATCCGCGTCACCGATGCGCTGCGCCGATGTCCGAGCTTCGCTGCCCTCATCCGGGCACCTGCCGACATCCGGCGGCGGCCCGGGTGAGTATCGCAGGGCGGATCCGTGGTCGTCGCGGACCGGCCGGTCCGCCCCACGCCTCGTGCGCGTGTAGCGCGATAACGAGGGAAGGCACGAACCTGAGCAAGATCACAGTTGAACCGGAACCCGGTCTGGCGGAGACGCTGCTGACAGCCGAGTTGGACTCCGCACACACCGCACCGACTTTCACCGAATTGGGCGTACGCGACGAAATCGTGCGCGCGCTCGGTGAGATCGGTATCGAACGCACTTTCGCAATTCAGGAACTCACCCTGCCCCTGGCGCTGGCCGGCGAGGATCTCATCGGTCAGGCCCGGACCGGAATGGGTAAAACCTTCGGTTTCGGAGTTCCGTTGCTCCACCGGATCAGTACCGCCGAATCCGGGACCACGCCGCTGGACGGCACCCCGCGCGCCCTGGTCATCGTGCCGACGCGCGAACTGTGCATCCAGGTGACCCAGGACCTGGAGAACGCGGCGAAATACCTCACCAACCAGAAAGGTCCGCTGCGGGTCACCTCGATCTACGGCGGCCGCCCCTACGAAGCCCAGATCGAGGCGCTGCGCGCCGGCGTCGACGTCGTGGTCGGTACCCCCGGCCGCCTGCTCGACCTGGCCGATCAGCAGCATCTGATCCTCGGCAAGGTGGGCGTCCTGGTACTGGACGAAGCCGACGAAATGCTCGACCTGGGCTTCCTGCCCGATATCGAGCGCATCCTCGGCATGGTGCCGGACAAACGGCAGACCATGCTGTTCTCGGCGACCATGCCCGGCCCGATCATCACCCTGGCCCGCACCTTCCTCACCCGCCCGACCCATATCCGCGCCGAGGAACCCCACGATTCGGCGGTCCACGATCGCACCGCGCAATTCGTGTACCGGGCCCACGCGCTGGACAAGAGCGAACTGGTCGCCCGGGTGCTCCAGGCCGAGGGCCGGGGCGCCACCATGATCTTCACCCGCACCAAACGCACCGCGCAGAAGGTCGCCGACGAATTGGCCGAACGCGGTTTCGCGGTCGGCGCGGTCCACGGCGATCTGGGGCAGATCGCACGCGAGAAGGCCCTGACGAAATTCCGCAAGGGCACCATCGATGTCCTGGTCGCCACCGATGTCGCGGCCCGCGGTATCGATATCGACGATGTGACCCATGTCGTGAACTACCAGTGCCCGGAGGACGAGAAGACCTATGTGCACCGGATCGGCCGCACCGGCCGGGCGGGGCGCACCGGTGTGGCGGTCACGCTGATCGACTGGGACGAACTGACCCGCTGGGCCTCCATCGACGCCGCGCTCGGGCTGGGCATCCCCGACCCCGTGGAGACCTATTCGCGCTCCCCGCACCTGTTCGCCGACCTGGGCATTCCGGAGGACGCCACCGGCACCGTCGGAGCACGCACACCCCAGCGCGATCCCGATGCCGTGGTGGTGGAGCGCCCCGAGCGGGCACCGCGCAAGCGCAATCGCCGGCGTACCCGGGGCGGCAAGCCGGTCGAGGCGGACACCACCACGACCACGACCGAATCCGACGTGCCGGCCGGGACCGGTCCGGATGACGAGGCGCAGCCGGCCGAGGCACCGGCCCGGCGGCGGCGCCGGCGGCGGCGTTCGGCCGATAGCGAGTCGGGCGGACACGAGGACACCGGTTCGAGTGGGTCCGAGGCACCGGCGGCCGAGGCCGGCGCCCCGGCGGCCGACTCCGGGGACAGCGGCGCGGACAAACCCGCCCGCCGTCGGCGGCGGCGCAAACCGGCCGACACCGAGAACGGCGGTGAACACGCCTCGCGGGCGGACAGCGCCGACAGCGCGGCGCCGGTGACCGAGAACGCGGCGGCGCAGGCCTGACGAGCGCACCACGAGCGCCGGCGGTATCGCTACCGCCGGCGCTCGTGGTGTGTCCGGGCCCGGGACACCGGCGCCGGGGCTCCCGAGCACCGTCGGATGCGATAGCGGCCATCCGTTACGCTCGCCTACGTGCTCGCACCCGAGCGGCGAACGCGCGCCGACGTCGTCACCGCAGCCGCGATCGCCGTGTTCGTGGTGGTCGCGGTGATCGTGGCGTGGGCGACCAGCGGGGTGGCGAACACCGAGTCGATCGTCGCCGACCGGCCCGCCCGGCCGCCGCAGCCCGCCGCGAAACTGCCCGCGAAACTCCAGGAGATGTGGCGCGCACCCGATACGGCGACCGCCCGGGCGCTCACCGCCGAGGGCGTCGCGGTCACCGGGGCGGACGGCAGTGTGGTCGGGCACGATCCGCGGACCGGCGAACAGGTGTGGCGCTACACCCGTGAGCTGCCGCTGTGCGGAGTGGAATCCCAGTTCGGCATGGTCGTGGCGGTCTACCGCACCGACCGCGGCTGTAGCGAGACGACCATGGTCTCCGGTGCCGACGGGCGACGCCGGACCGCCCGCAGCAGCTATATGGACGATCAGGTGCGCCTTTCGGTCGACGGCACCTACGTCCTCGCCCAGGGGCCCGATCGGCTGGAGGTCTGGCGTTCGGATCTGGTGCGCACCCTCGAGTACGGGTATGTGGACGCCAAGGAGAATTGGAAGACCCAGCCCCGGAAGGGGTGTGCGCTGCTGTCGGCCGCCTCCAGCCCGTCCCGGCTGGTGGTACTGGAACGCTGTCCCGGCGAGCCCGCGGACCGGATCACCGTGCAGGCACCCGCGCCCAAGGACGACAACGTGCCCGAGGAGTACGGGTCGCGACTGCTGGAGGGCGCGGGCGCCGCATCCGCCGACGCGCGCGTGATCGCGGTGTCGGACAACCGGATCGCGGTCTACCAGCCCGGCACCGACGGACCCGAACCCGAGGCGCCGCGACTGACGATCCTCGATGCCAAGGGCAACCCGATCGTGGTGCAGGAAGTCTCGGCCCCGCTCGACCGGAGCGCCGCCACCGTCCGCACCAACTCGGCGTTCCTGGTGTTCACCGGTAACAGCGTGATCGCGCTGGACGCCGGGACGTTCGAGCCGCTGTGGACCGCGGCCGACGCGCTCGGAACACCGGTGCCGATGGCCGGCAAACTGCTGCTGCCCGTGCCCGGCGCGATCGCCGCACTCGATCCGGCCACCGGCGCTCAGGTGAACCGGATCCCGGTGGCGCGCCCCGATTACGGCGGCGGGCCCATCTCGCTCGGCGTGCTCGGCTCCACGGTGCTCGAACACCGCGACGGTCAACTCGTGGCCCTCGCCGATCCCGCTACGGTCGACCCTTCGCGCAGCGATACCGAGCGTCCCGCAAAACCGTTGCGGTGAACCGTTTTCTGTCGGTGCCCTCCGGCAGACTGCGCGCCATGACCGAAGCAGCGCGACCTCTCGACACGGCCCCCGTGGCCGACCGTCTCCGGGACGACGATCCCGACGCCCCGTGGAACCAGTACTCCGAGCAGGGCCCGGCCGACTGGAACACCGAGGTGATCCGGGAGTTCCGGGCCAACGGCGGACGCGTCGGGGGCGCCTACGCGGAGGCCGAGCTGCTGCTGCTCACCACCACCGGCGCGCGGACCGGGAAACGCCACGTGGTCCCGCTGGGCGCGCTCTACCGCGGCGAAACCCTGTACCTGAGTTCGTTCGTCGAGGGCGGCTATCCCGCCTGGTACCACAATGTGCGCGCGGATCCGGCGGTGATCGTGGAGCTGGGTGATCACGTGTACCACGGCACCGCCCGGGTGCTCACCGGCGCCGAGTACGACGAATCCGCCGCCTGGGTACTGGCGAACAATCCGCTGCTCGCCCAATTCCAGGCCACCACCGACCGTCCGGTGCCGCTGGTGGTACTCACCCTGGCCACCTGACACCGGGGTATCGGCGGGTCCGCCTCGCGGCGCCCACCCGGCGACCGGGCATGATGGACGGTATGCCCGGCCCCGAGGACGCCCGTGTGGTGCTGGTCCGTCACGGTGAGACCGATTGGTCCGTACGGCACCGCCACACCGGCCGTACCGATGTACCGCTCACCGATACCGGCGCCCGGCAGGCCACCGCAGCCGGCCGGGCGCTGGCCGCGCTGCGGTTGCGCGATCCCCTCGTCTACGTCAGTCCCCGCGTACGCGCCCGGCGTACCGCCGAGCTGGCCGGTCTGCCCGATCCGCGGATCGATCCCGACCTGGCCGAATGGGACTACGGCGACTACGAGGGCCGCACCACCGCCGAGATCCGCACCGAGTCTCCGGGCTGGACGGTGTGGACCGGCGCGATTCCCGGTGGCGAATCCGCCGAACAGATCGGCGTCCGCGCCGACCGGGTGCTGGGCCGGGCCGCCGCCGTACTGGACACCCGGGATGTAGTGCTGGTCGGGCACGGGCATTTCTCCCGGGCCCTCATCGCCCGCTGGCTGGGGTTCGAGGTCCGGGAGGGACGCCGGTTCGCGCTCACCACCGCCGCGGTGAGCGTCCTGGGCCACGAACACGAGGACCCGACATTGTGGGCACACAACCTGCACGCCGACGACCCGGATTGATCTCGCGGCCCACTCGCCGCGCCTGCCCTCCACGACCAGACAAGGATTCCGCGCCCGTGACCTCCGCCCCGCTCATCCGCCGCGCCACTCCCGACGATGTGCCCGGTCTCGTCGATCTGGTGTACGGCCTGGCCGAATACGAGAAAGCCCGGCAGGAGTGCACGCTCACGGCCGAACAACTGCACACCGCGCTCTTCGGTCCCGATCCCGCGGTTTTCGCCCATGTGGCGCTGCTGGACGGCACGATCAGTGGCTGCGCCATCTGGTTCCGGAACTTCTCCACCTGGGACGGCGTGCACGGGATTCATCTCGAGGATCTGTACGTCACCCCCGCGGCCCGCGGCAGCGGTCTCGGCCGGGCCCTGCTCGCGGCGCTCGCCCATGAGGCGCGGACCCACGGGTACACCCGAGTGAGCTGGTCGGTGCTCACCTGGAACACGCCCTCGATCGGGTTCTACGAATCACTGGGCGCGCGTGTCCAGGACGACTGGGTGGGCTACCGGCTCTCCGGTGAGGCACTCACCGCCCTGGCCGCCACCGCGCAGACCGTCGCGGACGAGTGAATCGCCGCGCCGCTCATTCCTCGCCCGTGACCCCGTACTCCTGTGCCGCCCAGCGTGAGGTCGGCGGCGCGAACAGCAGGCCCAGCGCGCCCAGCGCCACCACTCCCAGCACGGTCCCGTACAGCGGCTGTCCCGACCCGAACAGCAGCGACCAGACCACCGGCAACAGCAGTAGCTGGGTGATCACCGCGAACGCCCGCCCCCAGCGCTGCCCGAACAGCAGGCCGATCCCGGACGCCAGCACCGCGCCCCCCAGAATCCCGAACCACATGGCCGTGCCGTAGCCGCTGATCTCGTCCTCCCGATGCCCCAGCAGCGCCCGCACGATCAGCACCACCGCCACGGTCACCGCGACAGCGCCCTCCAGCGTCACCAGCCCCCCGGCCCCACGGACCGTCCCGGGCACACCACCGACGTCTTTTCGCTCGACCACCCGGCCAGCTTAGGTGGACACATACCCACCCCGACCACAGCGTCACGTGATCACAACCCCGACCCGCCACGACCAGCGCCTGGAATCAGGCGCCCTCCACGACCCTCGGCACCTTCCTCGGCGCCGAGTTCCGCGAGGCCCATCACGGACCCACCGTTCAGCGCCCGGCGCACACGCGAGGGGTGGCCGGCTGCCCGGGGAAATGCGACCATCGGACACCTTCGGCCGGGGTACCGCCGACGCGCTCGACCAGCTGGAGACGCAACTCGGCGTCTGGTCGGACGGGCTGCGCGTATCGGTTGGCGGCCGAGCCGGACGAGATGGATCAACGGGTCGTCTGGGTGGTCCGATGCCGCTGTCGCCGATCATGCACGCCGTGCTCGGCCGCGACCACTCACTCCCTCGAGCCGAGTGCGAGTCTCGGGCGCTGAACGGGGGGACCGAGGGGGCCTCGACCCGGCGCCGCCGTGCGCGCAGCTCGTTCCATTAAGGTGCGTAGGTGCGGACGTTGTTGATCGTCAACCCCAATGCGACCTCTACCACGGCGGCCACGCGAGATCTGCTCGCGCACGCGCTCGAGAGCCGGACCCAGCTCACAGTGGCGCACACCCAGCATCGCGGGCATGCCGCGGAGCTGGCGCAGTGGGCGGCGACCAATGAGATGGATCTGATCGTGGTGCACGGCGGGGACGGGACGGTCAACGAGACCATCAACGGTTTCGTACCGCTGCCGCAGGTGGACGACGGGCAGGTGTGGCGGCCGCGACTCGGCATCATCCCCGGTGGTTCGGCCAATGTGTTCGCGCGGTCGCTGGACATCCGCCCGGACCCGGTGGCGGCCACGAACCAATTGATCGATCTGCTCAAGGCCGGTGACGCGGACCGTCGAATCGGGTTGGGGCTCACCGATGATCGGTGGTTCTGTTTCAGTGCGGGCGTCGGTTTGGACGCCGATGTGTGTGCCGCGATCGACACGGCTCGGGCCAAGGGGCATACCGCGACCCCGGCGCGTTACCTGCGCACCACCGTCCGCCAATTCTTCCGGGTCAAACGTGATCGGCCCGAAGTCACCGTGCACGTCCCCGGGCACCGACCCGTTTCCGGTGTTCATTACGCCTTTGTAACGAATACCAGCCCCTGGACATATCTGAACGCGACTCCGGTGTGTACCAATCCGGGCACCCGGTTCGAAACCGGACTCGGTGTGTTCGCCGTGCGAACCATGGCGTTACTGCCTACACTGCGCCTGGCGACACAACTGCTGTCGCCGCACTCCGAGCCGAAGTCGCGGAAATTGTTCCGGGACGACGACGTCCCGTCGGTGCGCATCACCAGCACCGATCCCATCGGTCTGCAAATCGACGGCGACTTCATCGGCGAACGTACCGTGGTGGATTTCACCGCTGTGCCCAACGTCCTGGACGTGGTCGCCCCACGCCCGGTTTGAACTGACGCATTCGGGAAATACGTCTCGTTGTGCTGCAGAAACCGGCGTAGGCGAGTACAAAGGACTGCGGCAGGTCCCCGATGCGGGACTTCAGTGCGTGAGCTTCCCCACGGTGCATCGGATACCTATTGACATCTACGGTGTTCGTGAAAGCATTCACAAGCAACCGTGCGGAAACATTCAGTTCGCACAAGTGAACGACCCACCAACCGATCGGCGCCCGGTGCGGCGCCTTACTAAGGAGCAGAAGGAATGGACTGGCGCCATAAGGCCATCTGTCGCGACGAGGACCCTGAGCTGTTTTTCCCGGTGGGCAACAGTGGTCCTGCGCTCGCGCAGATTGCCGATGCCAAGCTGGTCTGCGCTCGCTGCCCTGTTACCGCCGAATGCCTGTCCTGGGCTCTGGGTTCCGGGCAGGACGCCGGCGTATGGGGCGGAATGAGCGAGGACGAGCGGCGTGCGCTCAAGCGCCGCAATGCGCGCACCCGCACTCGGACCGCCGTCTAGAGCGCGGGGAAGCGATTTCCGGACCCAGCCCGGTCCGGGGAGTCGCGAATGCCCGGCACCAGCATTCTGGTGCCGGGCTGAATCTTTTTCGGGGCCGGCCGGGGTCGGCGGACTTTACCGGAATACAGCCCCGGAAATCATCGCGGTGTTTCCGACCACAGAAGACTCCGGGTATGCATAATGGAAACCGGCGAGTTTCCGTCGGGTATCAGCGTGCCGAACGGCGCCCCAGCGGCACCCGGAGCACCGCGTCGGTCCCGATATCGGCGCCCGGGTGCAGACCGATCGTACCGCCGAGCTCCGCGGTCACCAGTGTGCGCACGATCTGCAGCCCCAGACTGTCGGAGGACTGCAGGCTGAACCCTTCGGGCAGTCCCCGGCCGTCGTCGCTGATGATCACGTCCAGCCAGCGTGCCGAACGTTCCGCGCGAATGGTCACCGTACCGTTCTGCCCACCGTCGAAGGCGTGCTCGATGGCGTTCTGCACCAATTCGGTGAGCACCATGACCAGCGGGGTCGCCCGTTCCGCGGAGAAGACCCCCAGAGAACCGTCTCGCCGCACCGTGATTCGAGCCGTATGCACCGTGGCGACATCGGCCATGATCGGCAGCAGCCGGTCGACCACCTCGTCCAGATCGACTTCCTCGTCGACGGACATGGACAGCATCTCGTGCACCGACGCGATGGAGGTGACCCGGCGCACCGATTCGGTGAGCGCGACCCGCGCCTCCTCGTTCTCGGTGCGCCGCGCTTGCAGCCGCAGCAGCGCCGCCACCGTCTGCAAATTGTTCTTCACCCGGTGATGGATCTCGCGGATGGTGGCGTCCTTGCTGAGCAACGCGCGATCCCGGCGTTTGACCTCGGTGACATCCCGGACCAGCACCGCGGCCCCCGCCAGCTGCCCGTGCGGGCGCAACACCAGGGTGCGCAGCAGCACGGTGGCCCCCCGCGCCTCCACCTCCATCCGGCGTCCGGTGCGACCCGCCAGAGCGGCCTGGATATCCCCCACCACCTCCTGCGCGTCGAACGGATCGGTGATCAGCGACCGCGTCGTGATCGCCAGATCCTGGCCCGCCAGATCGGCCTGCAACCCCATCCGGTGATACGCCGAGAGCGCGTTCGGGCTGGCGTAGGTGACGATCCCCTCGGTATCGAGCCGGATGAACCCGTCGCCCGCCCGCGGGCTGGAATGGGTGGCGGCACGGTCCTCGGTGGTCGGGAACGTCCCATCGGCGATCATCTGGCACAGATCGTCGGCACAGGCGACATAGGCGATCTCGAGGCCGCTGCGCACCCGCGACCGCTGCCGGTCGGTATCCCTGCTGAGCACCGCGATCACATCGTCGCCGCACCGCACCGGAATCGCCTCCCGGATCGCGTGCACGGGATGCGGGTGATAGACCCCCTGCGCCTCCCCCTCGGTATCGGTGCGCACGATCTCCCCGCGGGTGAGCGCCCCGAACACCTGGGAATGCTCGGAATACCGGGCCGTGGTCCCGACCAGATCCTCCAGATGAACCGTCGGCGCGGTGGTCGGCCGGCACTGGGCGACGCACACGATATCGGCGCCGTCGTCGACCGGCCCGGCTCCCACCCACAACAGCAGATCCGAGAACGACAGATCGGCGAGCAACTGCCAGTCGCCGACCACCCGCTGCAGATGGTCCACCGCCACCCCGGGCAGATCGGTGTGCTCGGCCAGCAGATCACTCAGTGTCGACATACTGTAATTTTGGCGCGCCTCCGGCGCGCGGGGTCGAGGCCCCCTCGGTCTCGCCGTTCGGGCCTCGAGACAGATAGGAAGATCAAACCTCTGAAAACCATTCACACAACATGCTATCTGGTTT
>NZ_JBEXLL010000092.1:0-23647 GCF_040609955.1 Nocardia sp. NPDC004568 | reverse complement strand
CCGGAGGGTCGGACGGCCACTCCTGAGAAGCCACAACAGGCAAGAAACCATAAGCCACATCCGACCCTCCTGGGCCGATTAACAACTTACGGAGAATCCATGCCTACATCAGGAGAGTTCCCCGGCATCGGTATGCCCGGTTTCGAAGCGTCTTCGTCTATGGACGGCCTGGGCCCGGTGGAAATGGAATCACCGACCCAGGATCTCGTCGTCGACGGCATCCTCGACACTTTCGTCACCACCGGTCCCGATTCGATGAGTGTCTGGACCGATACCGACCTCGACGGCTACGCCGACCGGCTGAGCGTGGTGGAGAACGACGGCGACTACTCGGCGTGGGAGTACCACCGTAATCCGGACGGGACGGGCGAGTGGCGGCAGACCGATCAGGGGAAAGTGGGGGAGTGATCGGGGCGCCGGCCGCGCAGAGCGGGATGGAATCGATGCCCGGGCCGGCGCGTCGAATCGAGTAGGGCGAAGACCGCGGGCCGGTCGGAGGTCGCTCGGGCGGGGGTTTCCCGGGTAGCAGTTCGCCGAACCGCCGGCGGATGTCGAACAGGTGGCGGTACAGCGGGAGTCACGGGTGCCGATCGAGTGGTGTACCTCGTAGTGGGTCCGCGGGTCGCACCCGGCTGTCAGTCGTGTTTCGCCTCGTAGCGCAGCAGGACCGACCCGCTTGGGAAGGTGCGATTCTCCTCGCAGAGCCGCCGACCGTAGAACGACAGGGCGGTCTCCCGCTCGAAGTCGTTCCAGTACCGGAGGAGTTCCTCGCTCGGGTGGGGGCCGACGGACAGGCTCGGCCCCGCACCGCGCACCATGATCTCGGGGGTGCCCGCCCATGCGGACGGGCGGATGCTCGGCATCTCCGAATCGGCCGGCGCCGCCCGACCAGTCGAGATTGCCTTGCGCGTCGGCGATGTAGCCGTCCACCGAGACATTGAAGCCGTAGATGAGTTTGCCTATGGACCATAGACTGCCCCGGCGGGCAGAACTCATCGCGACGCCACACGAGTTATCGTGGAATTCTTGTCCGGCGACCGCCTTCCTGGTCGACGAATCGACGGGTGCTGCTACGAGTTCGTCCTTCTCGATCACGGCTCCGGCCGAACGAGGGCGACCGGGTGCGGTGCGCCGGGTGCCGCAGCGGCCTCGATCGGCTCGAACGCATTGCGATCCCCGGCCCCTCGGTGACCTTGCACCTCGAACGAACCCCCGCGAAAGCGATTCGACGGCGTTCCTCCTGCGCGGGTGGAACAAGAGCTCCGCGGGGCCGGGTAGTGGGAGAACTCCCGTGGTACGTCGATATCGTCGACGACCTTCCCGAAAGGTTCGGGTGAGCACTCAGCCTTCGCCGTCGAGGGTCAGCACGACCAGCGGTATGGGCCGGTCGACCTTGGATTGGAAGTCTGCCAGCAGGGGGTTGTCGGCCAGCGCCCAGGCCGCGAACTCGTCGTATTCCGCGCCTTCGAGCACCTTGCCGGTCGCCTGATAGGTCTTGTCCCGGAGCTCGACGGTGACTCGCGGATTCGCCTTGATGTTGTACCACCAGGCCGGGTACTTGTCCTCGATGAACGAGCTCACGTACATGGTGTCATCCCGGTACAGGGGACCCAGCGGAGTCGTGTGCCGCTTGCCGCTCTTGGCTCCCGTGGTGGTGAGCAGGATGAGATCGCCACCCGCGTAGGCCCCGCCCACCTTTCCGGAGTTCTCCCGGAATTCCTTGATCACATCATCGTTCCAGCCTGCGATGCTGTCCTGCTGGTCCCACGCCTGGTTCCACGGCGCGTTCGGATCGTTGTAGTCGGTGATCTCGGTCTGCTCGGACTGTCCCGTGATCGCGTCGGTTTCGCTCATGAGTCGAGTGTTTCGTGGAATCAGGACAGTAACCGTCCTAAATCGACCGGAAACCGTATCTTTTCAGCACGCGACGTACGCGCCGGGTATGCCCTTGCCCGTGTTCTGGCTGCCCCGGAGAGCCGTGCCTTGGTCGAGCGTGCCGCGGGTAGACCGTTCACCCCGAGCGACGACGAGTCTCGGCGACGGCGGTCGTCTCGTCACGAACCCAAGCGTCGGACTGGGTGAGCCAGAAAAGGTAGGCCAGTGCGGGAAGCACCGTCACCGCCGCGATGGCGACGACCGCGAGGAGAGCCAGGAGTGTGGCGCGGGCGCCCGCGGCATCGGCGATCAACAGTTCGTCGACCAGCATCCACGGAGTCTGGGCCACAGCCCACCCGATGACAATCGCCGCTACGGCGACCAACGCGGAGACTCTTGCCCACCCGAACCCGCGGCGGAACACCAGGACCAGGGTGAGCACACCGGCCGCTGCGGACAGTGCGATCAGCGGCAGCGCCCGCCCGAGTAGTTCGCCACCGAGGGTCGGTGCGTCGCGGCGGATCGGTGCGATCGCGGCGATGGCGACCGCGCCGGTCACCGCACCGACCACCAGGGTGCGGGGCCGGAGATATTCCGCGAGGCGACGGTCGCCGGACCGTGCGGCATCGGCGGTGAGGAATACTCCCGCGAGGAACGCCGAGGTGCCGACCGCCAGGGTGCCGCCGAGCAGTGAGGTCGGGTTCACCCAGGAGCTCACCCGGTCGCCGTATCCCTGCGCCGGAACGCGGCCCGAGGCGATCGCGCCGACGACGGTGCCGAAGAAGAAGGGCGTGATCAGGGACGCCCCGGCGAACAATGCGCCGAACAGGCGTGCCTGGGTCATCGTCGCGGAGTACTTACGGAACGCGAAGTTCGCCCCGCGCAGCACGATTCCCAGGAGAGCGAGGCTCATCGGGATGAACAGCGTTGTCATGATGGCGGCGAAAGCCGTGGGATAGGCGGTCCACAGGAAGACCAGGATGTAGATCAGCCATACATGGTTGGCTTCCCATACCGGCCCGATGCTGTGGTCGATCAGCACCCGCAGGCGGCCGCCGCGGCGCGGCCCGCCCGCGGTCAGGTCCCAGAACCCGGACCCGAAGTCCGCGCCGGCGAACAGCGCGTACAACACCACCCCGGTGAACATCGCGGTCGCGACCACATCCGACAGGTCCATCGGTCACCGCTCTCCGACGGCGAGAGCCCGTTGCGCCTGGTCGGCGGGTGAGGCTCCTGGACCGTAGGGTGCCGCGATCGTTTCGCTGCCGGCGCGCCAGCGCCGGGCCATGGAACGCAACACGACCACCGCGCCCGCCGTCATACCGAGGTAGACGGTCAGCACGCCGATATAGCTCCACCACAGTCCGGTGCTCGTGCTGGCGGCGTCGGCGGTGCGCAGCACCTGCCACACGGTCCACGGTTGCCGGCCCACTTCGGTGGCGATCCAACCGCATTCGAGCGCCAGTACCGCCAGTGGTCCCGCGACGACGGCCGCCCGCAGGAACCACCGGTTGTGCAGCGGGTCGCGTCGGCGCCACCGCAGCAGCCAGAACACGATCACCCCGAGCGCCAACACGGTGCCGACACCGACCATGGTCTGGAACGCCAGGTGGGTGATGTTGACCGGCGGCCGGTCTGCCACGGGGACCGAGTCCAGGCCGGGGACGGGCGCGGTCAATGAATTGCGGGCAATGATCGAACCCAAGCGTGGGATATCGAGCGCCCAGCGGACCTCGCCGTCCACCAGCAGTCCGCCCAACCGCAGCGGTGCCGGGCCCTCGGTGGTGGCGGCCAGTTCGAACGCGGCCAACTTCGCCGGCTGCGTATCGTGCACGCGCATCCCGAGAATGTGCCCGACGACGGGCTGTAGCAGCGCGGCGACGGTCGCGAAGACGAAGGGCACCGTGAAGCCCAACCGATGGTGGGTATCGTGGCGGCCGCGCAGCAGGCCGGCGGCGTAAACACCCGACACCACGAATCCGACCACCATGAACGCCCCGACCCACATGTGCGCGAATTGCAGAAAAGCCCCGCCGTTGAACATCGCCCGCCACGGATCGACGTCGGTGACCTCGCCGTCGACGATCCGGAAGCCGGTCGGGTTGTTCATCCACGCGTTGACGCTGACGACACAGAATGTGCCCACCACGCCCGCCACCCCCATCGGGACGAGCATCGCCAGATGGCGCCGGGGCGGCATACGTCCCCAGCCGTACAGGTAGATTCCGAGGAATATGGCCTCGATGAAGAACGAGAGTCCTTCGAAGGCGAACGGGAGACCCAGCACGTCGCCGTAGCGCCCCATCAGTCCGGGCCACAGCAGCCCCATTTCGAAGCTGAGCACCGTCCCGGAGACCGCGCCGATGGCGAACAGAATCGCCGAAACCGTCGCCCATCGCTTGGCCAGCCCCAGCGCGACGGGATCCTCGCGGGTCAGGCCTCGCCGATGGACGACATAGATCATGGCGGGGAAGGCGACACCGAAGCAGGCGAGCACGATATGCCAGCCCAGCGAGAACGCCATCTGCTGACGAGCGGGCAACAAACCGGGCGGGCTCTCCCCGCTCGCCCCGAGGAGCGCGACCACTGTGCTCGTCACCATCACAGCCCCTTCCGTCACCGGTGAACAGACCGGTCGACCCGCTCGGCCCTGCCCGATCGACCCTCGCGCGCAACGCTAACCGTTTCGCACGTCGCGGTGTCCCCACCGCGCCGATACCCGTCCGGCGAGCCGAGGTCCGGGGCGCTACGTCGTCGATCCCGCGCACGGGTCGAGCGCGGTGGCCGGGCGCCGACTACATCTGTTCTGCGAACACGGTCTCAATGGGCATCTGCCGAGCCGTGGAACGGTGCTTCCCGGGTTCCCGGCCCGGAACCCGGTACGCCGGTGAACTCGTTGATCAAGCCGCGGGCGGTGACGATCCCGGACTCGATGGCGCCGTCGACCACCACGCCGTTCCAGCCGCGAGCGTAGTCGGCGCCGGCGAACCGGAGCCGGGAGTCGCTGGAGAGGAAATGGCTCCATCCGTCGAAGAACTGACCCGACCGCAAGGTCGCCCAGGTCTGGCCGGACCATCTGTCCGCCACCCAGTCGTGCCCGGCGCAGTCCAGGACTTCGAGGTCGTCCTGCCATACGTCGAGTGCTTTCTGCGCGGAGTCGACGTTGTCGAGTTCGATCGCTGTGTGGTCGGAACCGAAGCCCACCAGGATGGTGGCGTTCTCCTCGTCGAGGAAGTATTCGCTGCGCAGCAGGGAGATCGGGTGGCTGCCGGGTGCGCCCGCGATGATCGAGTGCCGTCCCGACACCTTGATCCAGATCTTGAGTCCGACCGAATTGGTGCCCTCGGCGATGACCTTCCGCTGACCGGCGGACAGCGGGGGATCGAACTCGATATGCCGCAGTGCGCCGATGGGTGCCGTGACGATCACGGCGTCGGCGCGCTCGACGGTCCCGTTCTCGAGGTGGACCTCGACAGCCGTCGGCGAATGATCTATCCGCCGGACGGGGGTATCGAGCACGATATCGGCCCGTAGGTCGGCGGCGATGGACTCGTAGAGACCGCGCATGCCGTTCACCAGTTTGAACCGAAGGGTCTGTTCGTCCATGAGTGAGCTCCGGTGGTCGCTCAGCGCGGCCCAGTGTTTCGCCATCAGCGGTGAGGCCGTGGCCGTCGAGCCCTGATATCCGGCCGACCAATACGAGTCCGCGAGATCGATATCCGCCTGGCCGAACCCTGCCTCGCGCAGACAGTCGAGCACGCTGCCGGTATCGGCGCGCAGAAATCGCTCCCGGATTTCGGGTGGTGTCGCGGGATCGTGGAGGACAGCGAGCGGATCGTGCGGGTTCGGGAAGAACTCACGGGAGCCCTCGAAGATCTTCTCCTGGAGCCGCGCGAGAGCGGTATCGAGCTCGTGCTCGGTGCCGCGACGCACGACTCCGTCACCGACCCAGTACGCGTCGTCGATATCCGGGCTCGGGTAGATCTTCTGCCCGTACCGGGTGATCTCCGTCCACACGAACGGCTGCATCCAGTGCACCCAGGTGGCGCCCATTTCCAGCGCATGCCCGCCCAGTCGCCGGTCGGTCCAGGCGCGGCCGCCGATCCGGTCCCGGGCTTCGACGATGCGGACGTCGAAACCGGCGGCTTCCAGTTCACGGGCCGCGATGAGGCCGGCGAAACCGGCGCCGACGACGAGTACCGACGGTGTGTTCTTCTCGGCAGGCATAGGTGCTCCTTGTTGTTTTCGGGTTCGCGGCGGCAGCGGCCGGCCGGGGAGGTGGGCCCTCAGCGGGGCGGTGACGTCGCCGAGTCACCGCGACGGGCCGGACGACCGGAAACGCGTCCGAGCAATGTTCCGGTCAGGAATGTGCATGCGATCATCGCGAGAAAGACATCGGCGAGTATTCGGGATCCGCCGATGAGCGTGGTGAAGTTCGTGATGACGAGTGCTGTGACGACGCAGAGACCGAGTCCGCCCAGCACCGGGGCGACCTTCGTGTGCCAGAGTCGTCTGTCGCCGTCGGAGCGGGCGAAGTAGACGACGATGGCGAGACTGGTGAGCACCATGACGGCCAGCATCGCGACGGTGGCGACCCCCGCCATCCAGGTGAACAGCTGCAGGACCGGGTCGGCGCCGGCCATCGCGAAGACCGCGACGAGAACCAGCGCCGTGACGGTCTGCACGAGCGAACCCACGTGCGGTGACCCGTGCCGTGGGTGCACGGCTGCCAGCCGCCGGGGCGCGAACCCGCCGCGGGCGAGCGCGTGGGTGTAGCGGGCGATGGCGTTGTGGAAAGCCAGCAGTGCCGCGAAGAGGCTGGTGATCAGCATGACAGTCATGACGTCGGCCGCGACGGCGCCCAGATACTCGGACGCGGTCGTGAGGGTGAGATCCGCGGGATGGGCCCGAGCGGCGGCCTGGACGTCGCCGCTGCCGGAGGCCAGGACGACCGCCCAGCTGGCGACGGCGTACAGGACGCCGATGGTGATCACGGCGGTGTAGGTGGCGACCGGAATCGTTCTGGCCGGGTCCTTCGTCTCGTCACTGTAGATCGCCGTGGCTTCGAAGCCGATGAACGAACCGATGGCGAACATGAGGGCGATACCGGGCGATCCCGAGAAGAAGGCCGACGGAGTGAAGGACGAGACGTCGATGCCGTGCGCGCCGCCGCGGAGCAGAACCGCGCCGGAGAGGACCACGATGAGCGCGATCTCGGCCAGGAGCAGCACGCCCAGGACCTTCGTGCCCAGATCGATGCTGCGGTAACCGAGCAGCGCGACGATACCCATGAGCACGAAGGCCCACACCCACCAGGGCAGGTCCGGACCTCCGAATCGGGCGACGACGGTGGCCGTCGTCGAGGCGGCGAGGCCGTAGATCGCGACCTGGACAGTGGTGTAGGCGAGCAGGGCCAGCGCTGCCGCGCCCAGTCCGGGGGAGCGGCCCAAGCCCTTGGTGACGTACGCGTAGAAGGCGCCCGTTTCGGTGACCGAACTGCTCATCGTCGCGTAACCGACGCTGAAGACCAGCAGGACCACCGCCACGACCAGGTAGGTCACCGGCGCGCCGGGGCCGTTTCCCAGTGCGATCATGACCGGCAGTGATCCCGCGACGGCAGTGAGTGGAGCGGCGGCCGCGATGACCAGGAAGACGATGCCGGTGACGCCGATCGAGCCGCGGAGCCCGGGACGGGCGGCCGCAGCCGACGACGAGATGGTGCTTTCGATCATGATCGACCTTTTCCGCGGCACCCCGACGGGATGCCGTTCGCAAATGCGAGAGAGAGACAATGTGTGATTCTACGAACGTAGAATCAAGGATGTGACCGAGACTACATCGATAGCGAGGGAACGGGAAGGTCGACCGGACTGAAGGAACCTTTACCCGGGCCGGGCGTTGCCCGGTCGCCCCGGCTGCCGGCCGTGCCCGGGCCGGTACGGTCGCTGTATCGAACGAAGGAGTGCCCGTGCCCAAGCTGGTGGACCATGTCGAGCGGCGGCGCGCCATCATCGAGGCGGCCTGGCGCCTCATCGCCGACCGCGGCATCGACGGCATCACCATGCGTGATCTCGCCGCCGAAGCCGGGTACGCCAACGGCGCGCTCAGTCACTACTTCTCGGGCAAGGACGAAATACTCTGCACGGCATTCGAGTACGTCATCGAATCGACCGACCTGCGGATCGAGAATTCGGTCGGCGCGCGGCACGGCCTCGCCGCGTTGCGGCGGATGTGTCTCGAGATCATGCCGGTGACCGACGAGACGCGGCTCGAAGCGCGGATCGCGGTCTCACTGTGGCAACGCGCGATGAACGACCCGGCCATGGCGGAGTTCAACAATGTCGCGGTGGCCGCATGGAAGAGCCGGCTCACCCGGTACTGGGCCGAAGCGATCGCCGCGGGAGAGCTCCCCGACACCGACCTCGGGATCGGCGTGGAGTCACTGATGACGATGATGATCGGGCTACAGGTGACGGCCGTCCTCGGCGCGGCCGCGTCGTCACGCCGGTCCCAGCTCGCGATGGTGGACTCGCTGCTCGGCGCGACACCCGGATAACCGGCGGGCGGACCGGCCCGGAAAAAGCACCGGACCACCCCGACGATGTCGAGGCGGTCCGGCGGATGAGGTCGGTGGCCGGTTCAGGGCACCGGTTCGATCGCGGAGGGGTGGGTGGTGAGCGGCAGAACGTCGATCGTCATGTAGGGGAAAAGGGGCAGGTTCCACAGGATTTCGTGGAGTTCGGCGGGGGAGTCGACGGCGAAGACGCTGATATTGCTGTACTGGCCGACGACGCGCCAGATATGGACCCACTTCCCGGCCCGCTGGAGCTCCTGGGAGTACTTCTTCTCGCGGGCGACGATATCGGCGCGGACGGCGTCGTCGAGATCGCGGGGGATGGCGACGTCCATCCGGACGTGGTAGAGGTGCATGGGTCTCGTTCCTAGTTCCGGGTCCACCGTTTGACGGCGTCCATGTTCAGTTCCACCCCGAGCCCGGGGCCGGTCGGCAGGTGTACCTGTCCCTCGCTGTAGTGCAGCGGTTCCTGCAGTAGTTCCTCGCTGAACAGCAGGGGGCCGAAGAGCTCGGTACCGAAATCGATTCCGGGTTCGGCGCAGGCGAAGTGGATCGAGGCGGCGGTGCCGATGGGGCCCTCGATCGAAGTGGCGCCGTGGCAGGCCAGCCCCGCGGCGCGGGCGACGGCGACGACCTCGCGGCTGCGGCGCAGGCCACCGCATTTGGTGGTTTTTACCGCGATCACGTCGGCGGCGCCGCGGCGGGCGACTTCCAATGCGTCGTGCGGGGTGTGCACGCTCTCGTCGGCCATCACCGGGATCGGCAGCAGGGCGTTCAGTTCCGCGAGGACTTCCAGTTGTTCACCCGGGGTGGGTTGTTCGATCAGCTGGACGCCGCCGTCGGCCAGCCAGGGCAGATGGCGCAGGGCGGTGAGCCGGTCCCAGCGGGCGTTGATATCGACCCGGACGCCGGCTCGCCCGGCGAGGGCCTCGGTCACCCGCAGCACGCGCTCGGTATCGACGGCCGGGTCGAGTGCGCCCATCTTGAGTTTGAAGCTGAAGTGCTCGCGATTCTCGATCTTTTCCTGGGCCTCGGCGATGATCTCCTCGACCGGCGCCGAACCCAGCGCCCAGGTGACATCCACACTGGAGCGGAACGCGCCGCCCAGCAGCGTGTGGACCGGGACATCCAGGCAGCGGGCCCAGGCATCGTGCAGGGCGACATCCACGGCGGCCTTGGCGAAGCGGGCAGCGGCCACCACCCGCTCGATATCGGCCATGATCGCGGTGATCTCGTCGACCCGCCGCCCGAGCAGCACCGGGACCAGGTACCGCTCGACGACGGCCTGCATCGTCTCGACCGATTCACCGCCCCACCACGGGCCGCCGGGTACCACGCCCTCGCCGTAACCGGTGACACCGCCACCGGTGGTGATCCCGACCAGCAGCAGGGGCTGGGCGTCCATCGAGGTGGTGGCGAATTTGTGCGGCCGCACCAGGGGTACGTCCAGGATGGTGGTCTCGACCGAGACGATCGACAGGTCCGGCATCGGATCTCTTTCTCGCGGCGGTGCGGTTCAGGCGGGGTCGAGCGCGAAGTTGTAGGTGACGCGGTTGACGCCGTCGGCGCCGGTGACCGGGTCGAGGATCAGGTCGGGTTTGGTGGCGGAGGCGACATCGCTGTCCAGCCACTCGCCGCCCCGGAAATAGAGCTGGGTGGTGACCGATTCCCGGCCCGGGGCCGAGACGATGAGGTGCAGATGCGCCGGCCGCCACGGGTGACCCTGTTGCGCGGTGATGAACGCGCCGGTGGGGCCGTCGGTCGGGATCTGGTACGGCGCGGGCTGGATGGTGCGGATCGAGTACCGGCCCGCGTCGTCGGCGATGATGGTCCCGCGCAGGTTCCATTCCGGCAGGTGCGGGGCGAACTGCGAGTAGTAACCGTCGGCATCGGCGTGCCACAGTTCGACTTTCGCGCCGCCGAGTCCGTTGCCGTCGAGATCGGTGACCTGCCCGGAGAAGATGAGCGGTGTCTGCTCGCGGTCCTGGGCCCGCATCGGCAGCTCGCATTCGGCCGGCAGTTCAGGCGCGTCCGGGACGTAGTAGGGACCTTCGATACTGCCCTTGGTGCCCTTGCGGCTGCGCGCCAGCACCTCCTCCACCGCGTGTTCGATGAACACATCGAGGAACAGCGGCCACTCGCCGCCTTCGCCCACGTCGATCAGCCACTGCTTGAACACGCGGTACTCGGGATAGGTGACACCGTGGTCGAGGATCACCTTGTGCAGGGCCCCCAGGGCGTCGCGGGCGATGGCCGCCAGGCGTTCCGGGGAGGTGTCGGCGGTGACCCGCTCGCCCTTGAACTTGTCGGTGGCGGCGGTGCCCGAGCCGAGCGCGGTGGGCGAGGCGGATTCGGTGGTGGTCATGTCGTGCTCCTCGGAGAGAACCGGGGGAATGAGAGAAAGGGAGTACGCTATGCGTACTATGCTGACGCTGTGCGTACCGATTACTGTGCGCGTGGTCACTTGGTTTGTCAAGAAGGGAACGGATCGGGCCGTATGAGCGAGAACGAGCGCGACTACATCCAGAGCATCGAACGGGGTTTCGCCGTGCTCACCGCGTTCGACAGCGACCGGCCGAATCCCACGCTGGCCGAGCTGGCGCACGCCACCGGGCTGGCCAAGCCGGTGGTTCGTCGGATTCTGCTGACCTTGCAGCGGCTGGGCTACGTGACCGGTTCCGGCCCGCGCTGGATGCTCACCCCCCGCGTCCTGAGCATCGGGCAGCACTACTCCGCCACCCATACGCTGCTCGAACAGGCCATGCCGCATCTGCTCGCGGTAGCCGACGAGCTGCACGAGTCCGCATCACTGGGCGTCCTCGACGGTGCCGAGGTGGTGTACGCCGCGCGGGTTCCGGTACGCCGGATCATGAGCATCAATGTCTCGGTCGGCACCCGCGTACCGGCCTATGCGACCTCCATGGGGCGCGCGCTGCTGGCCTGGGCGCCGCGGGCGACGCTGGACGAGGTCATCGCCCGTACCGAGTTCCGGCCGCTGACCGCCACGACGATCACCGACGCCGGACAGCTCGAGCGTGAGCTCGCCGTGGTCCGGGAAAAAGGCTATGCACTCACCTCCGAAGAACTGGAGAAAGGACTGATCTCGATCGCCGTTCCGGTGCGGGACCAGTCCGGCGCGGTCGTCGCGGTCATCGCCTGCTCGACGTCCACCGGCCGGACGACGGCCGAGGAGTTCGAGCGCACCGCGAGCGCCTGTGTGTCGGCGGCCGCCGCCGAACTCGGCCGCGGCCTCGGCTGGACGCCCTGATCCGGGTCAGACCGTGACCCGGTAGGCGAGGATGTCGCGGACCAGCGTGCCCAGGCTCTCGGCGCCGGTTTTCGCCTTGATCCGGGCCCGATGCACATCGACCGTTTTCACGCTGGTTCCCAGCCGGCTCGCGATCTGCTGGCTGGACCTGCCCTCGATGACCAGCTGGAGCACTTCGCGTTCGCGGGGTGTCAGATCGGCCAATCGCCGCTCGACGCGCAGGCGTTCGGCGCGCTCGGCGAAGGCCCGGCCCGCGGCCAGCAGCTGCTCCTGCACCACCTCGAGCATGCGCTGCGGCTCGTAGGGTTTCTCCAGGAAATCCACCGCGCCCGCGCGCAGGGCGCGCACCGACATGGGGATGTCGCCGTGGGCGGAGCAGAAGATGACCGGCGCGGGATAGTCGCGCCGGTTCAGTTCGTCCTGTAACTGGAAGCCGCTCAGTCCGGGCATCCGGACATCGACGATGAGAACACCGGCCTCGTCCAGGTCGGCCTCCTCCAGGAAGGAGGCCGCCGTGGCATAGGTCAGCGCGTCGATCCCGACGCTCTGCAGCAGGAAGGCCAGGGATTGGCGCAGGTCCTCGTCGTCGTCGACGATATGGACGACGGGGGAGAGCGCACCGCCGGTGGGCTGTTCCCGGGGCATCGACGGGGGCCCTGTCCGGTGACGCTTCACTCCCGCGTCCGGGCCCGACCCGTTCATGCCGATCGATTCTACGGGGGCGCAGCTCGGCGGGCGGCCCGCGTGATCGCTGGGCGAATACCTCGTGACCGCCTCCATCACGGCCTCATCAGTACCGAACCCGCCGGGAAACTCTCCGCGAACGCGTGCGGCAGCGGGGCGACGAAGACATTCTCGGTCCGGGTGCGCGTGATCTTCCACGATCCGTCCACCCGGCGGAAGGCATTGTTGAGCCGGCTCGACCGCAGGAGTCCGGTGCCGTCGGAATACAGCCACGGTTGCATGTGGATCCACTGGCCGGTGGCCGCATCGCCGTCCACCCGGATCTGTTCGGCGGTGAGGTAGTGCGCGTTGAGCACCAGAGCGGGATCGCGATCCGGAGCCCAGAACCGCTCGAAATGGGCGCGGATGGCGGCATGACCGCTGAGCCGGCCGAACTGGTCGTCGTAGTACTCGCCGACGCCCTCCCAGACCGCGTCCTCGGCGTAGAGCTCCATGATCAGGTCGATCCGGTGCGCGTCGTCGGTGACTCCGAACTCGGGGCAGGGTGTATCGCACAGGAACATGTAGCGCGCCTGCAGCCGGCGTATCTCGGCCTCGCCCTCCAGCGCCGCGATCCGGCGGGTCAACCGCTCGATGGTGTCGATCTCGGTCATGACATACCTCCGGTGCTCACAGCACGACGGTGACGGTTTTGGCCTCGGTGTTCGCGAGAATGCCCGCGTAGCCGAGTTCGCGTCCGATCCCACTGGCCTTCACCCCGCCCCACGGCAGTTGCGGCGCCAGCGGGGACCATCCGTTGATCGCCACCGCGCCGGCGTGCACCTGCGCGGCGGTGGTGTGCGCACGGGCGAGGTCGCGGGTCCACAGGGTGGCGGCCAACCCGTAGGCGCTGTCGTTCGCCAGCGCCACGGCCTCGGCGTCGTCGTCGAAGGGGATGACGACGCCGACCGGACCGAAGATCTCCTCCCGGGCGATCACCTGGTCGTTGGTGCCGGCGAACACGGTGGGACGGACGAAGAAACCCGGTCCGTCCTCCCGGCCGCCACCCGCTACCAGCCGGGCGCCCTCGGCCACGCCCTTCTCGACGTAGCCGAGTACCCGGTCCCGCTGTACGCGGTTGACCAGCGGGCCCATAGTGGTCGCACTGTCGAACGGGTTACCCACGATCTGCGCCGCGGCGGCCGCGGCCAGTCCGTCGAGAACCGCGTCGTATCTCGATCGGTGGACGAGCACCCGGGTGCCCGCGGCGCAGACCTCGCCGGAATTGGTGAACAGGCCCATGGCCACCCCGGCCACCGCCCGGTCCAGGTCGGCGTCGGCGAAAACGATCTGCGGGGACTTACCGCCCAGTTCGAGGGTGGTGTGCTTGAAATCGGTGGCGGAGTTCACCAGGATGCGCCGCCCCACTTCGGTGGAGCCGGTGAAGGACACCTTGCGCACACCGCGATGGGTGGCCAGGGCCTCACCGGTGACCTCGCCGAGCCCGGGCAGGATCTGGACCGTCCCTGCTGGAAAGCCCGCCTCTTCGATCAATCTGCCCAGGTGCAGGATCGAGAGCGAGGCATCCTCGGCGGGCTTGACGATCACGGTGTTCCCGGCGGCGAGCGCCGGCGCGAGTTTCCAGCCGAGGATCATCAGCGGCGCGTTCCACGGCACGATGGCCGCGACCACACCGATCGGTTCGCGCCGGGTGTAGGCGAAGGTGGGGCGGCCCAGGTAGCCGTCGGTGGGCAGGGTCTCGCCGTTGATCTTGTCAGCCCAGCCCGCGTAATAGCGCAGCGAGGCCACGAGATTCGGGACGAACATCATGGTGCCCAGCCCGTACAGACCGCCCATATCGTAGGACTCGAGCGCGGCCAGGATTCCGGTGTCCCGTTCGACGAGATCGGCGAGCCGGTTCAGCAGGGCGCCCTTGCCGGAAGGCGGCACGGCGGCCCAGGCGCCCCGCAGCGCGTCGGTCGCGGCGGCGACGGCCGTATCGACATCGGCGCCGCTCGCGGCCGCGATCTCCGCCAGTTCTTCGCCGGTGGACGGGTCGACCGTGGTGAAGGTGCCCGCGCCACCGCGGGTCCACGACCCCGCGAGATAGAGGTCGGTGGTGAGTTCGGGAAGTGCGGTCATAGGGGTCTCCTGGTGCGGGAATACGCGACGGGCGGGGCAGCGCCCGCGGCGAGGGTTCGGTGCGGTGGCCACGTCATAGCGTGCGGACGGGCCTGGTGTGGTCCTGGATCCACGCGGCCGTCCGCAGCAACGCCGCTTCCGAGCGTGGGGGTCCGATGACCTGGACACCGAGCGGCAGTCCCTGCGGTGTGCGCAGGCCGGGAACGGTGACCACGGGCAACCCGAGTGCCTGCCAGGCGCGGCTGAGCACCGGGTCGCCGGTGGCGGCCAGGCCGGCCGGAGCGGGGCCCGGGGCGGCGGGGCCGACGACGGCGTCGTAGCCGGTGAACAGGTCCAGCACCGTGCGCCGGGTCCGGCCGACGATCCCGCGCGCCTGCTCGTAGTCGTGCGGATCGGTGGCGGCGCCGGTTCGCAGCAGTTCGGCCAGCGGGGCGCTCAACGCGTCGGCGCGGGCGAGCTCGGGGGCCCGGGTGCGTGCGGCTTCGTAGGCCATGACCACCCGGTGCGCGGCGGTCGTCTCGGCGACGGCCTGCTCCGCGGCGAAATCGGTGACCGTGGCACCCCCCGCGCGCAACCGCTCCCGTAGCGTCCCGATCGCGTCGGCCATGACCGGTTGCACCACATCCAGGGGCGCCGCGGTCCAGAAGGCCACTCGCGGCGGCCGGCCGGACCCGGCCGACGGGTCGGATCCGCCGCGCAAGGCCGCCCACGCGCAGGCCAGATCGCGGACCTCGGCGGCGTAGTAGCCGTGGCTGTCCAGGCTGTGCGCGAGTCCGGTGACACCGGTGGTGGGCAGCAGGCCCCGGGTCAGCACCAGGGCCGCGACACCGCAGTAGGCGGCGGGCCGGGTCACCGAGGCCGCGGTCTGCGAACCGAGCGCCAGCGGCACCTGACCGGCGGCGACCGCGGCGGCCGACCCGCTCGACGAACCACCGGGCGTATGGTCCGGCGCCGCCGGGTTACGTGTGGGACCCGGAGCGAAGTAGGCGAATTCGGTGGTGACGGTCTTGCCGGCGGGAAGTGCCCCCGCGGCCCGCCACAGCCGGACGATCTCCGCGTCCCGGTCCACCGGTCCGCTGTCCGCGCGCAGACCCGAACCGCAGCGGGTGGGATATCCGGCGACGTCGATGATGTCCTTGACGCCGACCGGGACGCCGCCCAGCGGGCCACTCGCCGTGGGGATCTCGGGCCGAGGGCCACGCGCCACCCAGGCCGCGAGAGTGCGCTCGGTGGCGGCGATCCGGGCGGCGGAACGCTCCCACGCCGCCGCGGCGTCGGTGCGCCCGGCGGCGATATCGTCGACCAGGTCCCGTAGCGACCACGGGGCGTACAAGGGTTCGGCGGAGGTCATGATTGCACCCACATCGCATCGGCCGACCAGTAGTCCATACCCGCCGCGCTCACCCCGTGCCGCCATTCGGAGGTGCGGCGCAGGCCGGGTTCGGCGATCGCGGTGATCCGGTCGGCGGCGTCCGGGCCGTCCCCGGCGACCTGCCAGTGCACCCAGTTGAGTTCGCGACCGTCCGCGTCGTGCAGGAACAGGTCGACGTGGCGCCAGCCGTAACCGTGGGTGTCGTTGTAGCACATCAGCGTCATGCGGTGGTCCGCGTCGTCCATCCGGAGTTCTCCTGCTCGGGGTGCGATCGATGGTCGTTACCGATGCGGTGGAAGCGCCGCTGGAAATAGACCAGCGCGCCGGTGTTCTCCCGGACATCGACGCGCTGCACACTCACCAGGAAGATCGAATGCGAACCCTGGGTGTGATCGCTGATGATCCGGCCCACCACCCGCGCCGCCGCGGTGCGCAGCATCGGGATGTCCTCGGTGTCGTGGTCCCAGATCGGCCACTCGAAACGTTCGGCCATGGGGATACCGGTGACACCGGCGAAGTGCCCGGCCAGCTCCTCGTCGCTCGGACTGAGGATGTTCACGCAGACCCGCTGATTGCGCTGGAAGATCGCGTGGGCGTAGCTGGACTGATTGACGCACACGATCATCGTGGGCGGTGCGTCGGTCACCGAGCACACAGCGCTGACCGTGATACCTGCGCGACCACGCGGTCCGTTGGTGGTGACGACGTTGACTGCGGCCGAAAGATTCGACATCGCAGCCCGGAAGTCACGCTGCTCGGCGGTCAATTGCTTGGTCATGGCATCGACGCTACGAGTGATCTACGCCTCGAGGTATCGAGATTTCCTCCGGGTGTGCTGAAGGTTTTACTTATCCGGCCCGGGCACCGGCAGCGCGAAACCGAATACCGATCCACCGCCGTCCGCGGGCCGGCACCAGATGCTTCCGTGCTGCCGGGTGATGATCCGGTAGCTCAAGGCCAGCCCGATCCCGCTGCCGTGTGATTTCGAGGTGAACGAATCCGAGAACGGGTCCCTGGGCACCCCGCGGCCGTGATCGCGGACGGTGAAGCATCCGCTTCCGTCGCGCACCGCGGTGGTGAGCACGATGCGCCGGGACTCCGGCGGGCACTGCCCCATCTCGTCGATGGCGTTGAAGCACAGATTGACGATGACCTGCCCGGTGAGCACCCGCTCACAGCGGATCGCGACCGGATCACCGGACAGCTCCAGGTCGACTCGGACACCGGTCTCCTGTGCCCGCAACCGGACGAAATACAGGCATTCGGTGACGATGTCGTTCAGATCGGCCACCTGCTCGACCTGCTCCAGATGACCGACGAACGCGCGCAGCGTGGCGACGATGGTCGCGGCCCGGTCGATCTGTTTGCGGGCCGCGTCCAGACCGAAGGTGACGCGGTCGTCGAGGATTTCACCGGGCGGCAGATGTGAGCGGATCCCCGCCACATAGTTGCCGGCGGCGGCCAGCGGCTGGCCCAGCTCGTGGGCGATGGCCATCGCCATATCGCCCATCGCGTTGTAACGGGCCAGATAGTTCTCCCGCTGCAGTTCCAGCCCGCGTTTCTCCTCGTCGCGGATCCGGTCGGATACGTCGTGCACCAGCATCAGGTACGCGGGCACACCGGCTTCGTCCAGCCGTTCCAGGCTGCCGTCGAGCCAGGAGGTGGTCCCGTCCGAGCGGCTGATCTCGAGCCGCACCGAGGTGACCGGGTCGGCCTGCCCGGCCACCACCTCCCAGTCGGTGCGCCGGTTGTCGCGATGCAGGTGGGCATAGTGGGTGAGCCGCGGCCCGGCCGGTGGCTCGACCGCCGGGTCGAGACCCAGGCGGGTGAGCGCGGTATCGGTCGCGAAACGGATCTCGCCGGCTTCGTCGAGCACGAACGCCATGGTGGAGGTGTGCCGGGCCAGCGCGTCCACATAGGTGGTGGTCAGCCGCAGCGCGCGCTCGGTGCGCTGCTCGCGTTCGATATCGCGGAACTGCACCATCACCGCGGGGCCCTGCGCGAGTTCGACCCGGGTGGCCACCGCGTCGGTCGGGATGACCCGCCCCGATTTGGACCGGTAGTGCCATTCGATCCGGCTGGTGCCGTGTTCGACGGCGTCCTGGAGCCAGGCGCGCCCGATCACCCGGTCGTACTGCTGGGCCGAACTGCTCATATCGTGGGCCTTCAACGGCCGGATCTCGGTGAGGTCGAAACCGAGCATCGCGCACGCCGCCGGGTTCGCCCAGAGAATGTTCTTGGTCGCGGCGTCGTGCACCAGAACGCATACCTCGGTGGCGTTCATCATCGTGACGAAATCCGAGACGACCAGTTCAGGGGCTCGTGGATCGACGGACATCGCGCCAGCGTAGCTTTTCCGAACCGCGGGTCCGCGATCGTCCGGGGGCCGCTGAAGGTTTCCCCTACAGAGGTGGTGGTTGACACTCGTCCGGGCGCGGGCTTTACCGATGTTCGTGTGACCGCGATCTCCCTACCGTCGAAGAACAGCCCATCGACGACAGGAGCAGGTGATCGTGACCACCTCGCAAGCCACGGTCCGGTCCGCCACCGGCGCGGCGGATCTCGACGACGTCCTCGCCGAGCTCGCCGTGCGGCGGCAGGAGTTCGGCGAGCAGAAGTACGTGCCGCGGGATTTCGTCGCACGGCTCAAGGACACGGGCGTCTATCGCGCCGCGACCCCGCGCCGCTTCGGCGGCGAGCCCCTGCCGCCCGCCGAGTTCCTGCGCATCGTCGAACGCATCTCCGTGGTGGACGGCTCCACCGGCTGGGTGGCCAGCTTCGGTTCGGCACTGGTGTATCTCGCGGCCCTGCCGCTGGACACCCAGGCCGCCCTGTACGCCGACGGCCCCGATGTGGTGTTCGCCGGTGGATTGTTCCCGATCCAGGCGGCCCCCGAGGTCGAGGGTGGTTTCCGGATCGACGGACGGTGGAAGTTCGCCAGCGGATGTATGGGCGCGGACGTGCTGGGCGTCGGTATCCCCGGTGACGCCAGCACCGAGGGCAAACCCCGCGCCGCCGTGCTGCGGCCCGAGCAGGTGGAGATCGTCCAGGACTGGGACGTGATCGGGATGCGCGGCACCGGCTCGTTCGACCTGGTGGTGCGCGAGGTGGTGGTACCGCGGGAATGGACCTTCATCCGCGGCGGTGAACCGACGGTGGACGAGCCGCTGTACCGGTATCCGGCCATCGCCTACGCCGCCCAGGTGCTCGCGGTGGTCGGTGCCGGGGTGGCCCGGGCCGCCCTCGACCATGCTGTCGAGACCGGGGCGGGCCGGTCGGGCATCACCGGTGCGCCCAAACTCGCCGACCGACCGTACTACCGGACCGCGGTCGCCCGGGCCGAAGCCGACCTGCGTTCCGCCCGCGCCTACTTCTACGAGGTCACCGAGGAGGTGTGGGAGACGGTGCTGCGCGGTGATCCTGTCACCGCCGAGCAGAACGCCCATCTGCGGCTCGCGGCGTCCCATATCGCCGCCACCTCCGCCTCGGTGGTGAACCGGCTGGTGGAGATTTCCGGTACCGCCGCCATCTTCCACGGCCACCCACTACAGCAGTGGGCCGGCGATGCGCTGGTACCGCAGCAGCACGCCTTCCTGGGACCGGGCCTGGTCGACGCCGCCGGCGCCGTCCTGATGGGACAGCCCCCCACCGTGCCCGGATTCCGCTGACCGACAGCCGCTCTCGACGACAGGACCTTCCGTGACCGACAGCCCGTTGCGCGTTCTCTTCTGTATCGGCATCAACCAGAACTTCTTCGACCTCCCGGCGGGCGGTGTCACCACCGGCGACGTGTGGACCGCTTTCGTCGGCTTGATGGACGGCATCAAAGCTCTCGACGGTATCGACTTCATCGGCGATATCGACGACGACTCCACCATGGTCGGGCCGTCCGACAGCTGGCCGTGGACCTGCTATCTCCTCGCCGACGCCGACAGCCACGACACCGTGAAGTCGGCCTGCAACCTGGTGCGCACCATTCCGGTCGGCACCAGCGACTGGAAGCTCTGGAAATTCCTGAAGATCGAGGCCCGCATCGGCCGCGCGCTCACCCCGCGCCAGTACTGACCAACCCGCCAGGAGGCATCATGACCGCGCACAGCGCAGCGCTCCCGCACCGGGCGCCCGCCGATCTGGTCCGCGAGGACCGGGTCGCGGCCCGGATGTACACCGACCCGGAGGTCTTCGAGCAGGAGATGACCCGGATCTTCGAGAGCACCTGGATCTGGGTCGCTCACGAATCCGAACTCCCCAGGCCCGGCAGCTTCAAATCCACCCATGTGGGCCGGCAGCCGGTGATCGTGACCCGCAACCGCAAGGGGCAGCTCAACACCCTGCTCAACCGCTGCCGGCATCGCGGCGCGAGCATCTGCGAGCAGAAGACCGGGGTGGCCAACGGCTTCACCTGCCCCTACCACGCCTGGTCTTACAGCCTGGACGGACAGCTGCGTGGAATCCCGTACCCCGACGGGTACGAGGGCGTGGTCGAGAAGGGTGACCTGTCGCTGCGGACACTACGCACGGAATCCTACGGCGGCATGGTGTTCGCCACGTTCGCCGCCGATATCGAACCGCTCGCGGACTTCCTGGGCGACGCGAAACTCTGGATCGACCGCTTCATGAAACAGGGCGGCGGCTACCCGATCAAAGTGCTGGGCACCCACCGGTTCAGCTTCCACGGGAACTGGAAGATCCAGCTGGAGAACACCACCGACGGCTACCACTTCCCGATCGTGCACCGTTCCTGGATGGCCTCGGTCGACGCCGAAACCGCCGACATGATGTCGTTCATGACCGACCCAGCAGCGGTCACCCACGACCTCGGCAACGGTCACAGTGTCATGCAGATGGTGCTCGAGCACTCCGATCTCGACGCCGACGACGGCAGCGAACCGCTGCAGGCCCGGTTCGACGATCTGATCGCCGAACTGAAGACCACCGGCCTCGACGACGCCGCCATCCGGAAACTGGTGCGCGCCATGCACGGCACCGGGTTCAATCTCAACCTGTTCCCGAACGTCTCCATGTCCGCGGCCTTCTTCCGTGTGCTGCGCCCGATCTCGGTCGACGAGACCACGATCGAACACGTGGCCATCGGCCCCGACGGGCCCGCCGAGATCGTGAACCCGGTCAACCGGGCCCGGCTGCGGGTGCACGAGCACTTCCAGGGCCCCTTCGGCTTCGGCACCCCCGACGACGCCGAGGGCTGGGACCGCGTCCAGCGCGGTGCGCAGGCCGGCCCCGATATGCCGATCCTGGTCAACCGCGGGCTCGCCCGCGAGAAGCCGAGTCCCGAGGGCTGGCCCACGTCCCATGTCACCGACGAGACCGGCATGCGCGCCGCGTATCAGCAGTGGAAGCAGATGATGAGCGATGACTGACACCCGCACCGCGACGGCGGTGTTCACCGACAGCCGGGTCGCGCGGGCCATCGAGCTGATCTGGCACGAAGCCGACCTGCTCGATCGCAAGGACTATCACGTCTGGCAGGCGCTCTATACCGACGACGCCCACTATGTGGTGCCGATCGATCGGAGCACCGACGATTTCGACAACACGCTGAACATGATCTACGACGATGCCCGGATGCGCGGAATGCGCGTCGTCCGCATGACCGAGGGTTACGCCCTCGCCGCCGTCGACGCCGCGGTCACCACCCGGACCGTCTCGCGCTTCGTCCTCGAGCATGTCACCGACGACGAGGTACAGCTGCGAGCCGCCCAGATCCTCGTCGCCTACAAACGCGGCCGCCACGATATCTGGGCCGGCGAGGTCGAGTACCGGATCCGGCTCGGTGCGTCACCGTCCGAGGACCGGATCGCGCGCAAGGTGATCCGGCTGGTCGACAGCGAGGATGCCGTGCCCGCCGCGGGGTTCCTGCTGTGACCGCGCCGGTCGCCGTCGTCACCGGTGCCGCGGGTGGTCTGGGCGCGCATATCGTCCGCCGCTTGCACGCTGGCGGGCATACCGTCGCCGTCGCCGATCTGGACGGCACCGCCGCCGCCGCGCTGGCCGCTGAACTCGACGGCGCGGTGGCGGCGCGGGGCTACGCGGTGGATGTCGCGGACAAGGGCTCGCTGGAGAAGCTGCTCGCCACCGTGGTCGCCGACTTCGGCGAAGTGCAGGTGCTGGTGAACAATGCCGCGCGCACACAGGCCCGGCCACTGTTCGAGATCGCCCCCGAGGAACTCGACGGTGTCATGGCCGTCGGTTTCCGCGGCACCTTCCTGGCCTGTCAGCTGTTCGGCGCGCATATGGCCGCCCGGGGTTACGGCCGGATCGTCAATATGGCCTCGCTCGCCGGGCAGAACGGTGGCACCGCCACCGGCGGGCACTACGCCTCCGCCAAAGGCGCGGTCATATCGCTGACCAAGGTGTTCGCCCGCGAGCTGGCCGCGTCCGGGGTCACGGTGAACGCCGTATCGCCCGGCCCGCAGGATTCGCCGGTCGTGCACGACATCGTCGGTGCGGACAACCTCGAAACCTTCGCCCGATCCATACCCGTCGGGCGTCTCGGCGATCCGGCGTTCATCGCCGAGATGGTCGCCCTGCTCGCGTCACCGGCCGCCGCGTCGGTCACCGGGGCCTGCTGGGACGCCAACGGCGGTCTCTACATGCGTTAGGAGTACGCCGTGACCGATATCAAAGTGGTGGTCGCCGAAATCGTGACGGAGACACCGGCCGTCCGCTCGCTGCGCCTGGTACGGGAGGACGGCGCCCCGCTGGGGCCGTACCGGGCCGGCGCGCATATCGACGTCACCGGACCGACCGGCGTCCTCCGGCAGTACTCGCTGTGCGGACCACCCGCGGAGACCACCTCGCTGACCATCGCGGTGAAACGCGAACCGGAATCGCGCGGCGGCTCGGCGGCGCTACACGAGCTCCGCGAAGGCGATATCGTCGAGATCGGCGCACCGCGCAATATCCTCACCGTCGCGCCGGCCGCGGACCGGCACCTGCTGATCGCCGCCGGTATCGGTATCACCCCGTTGCTGAGCATGGCCTACGAACTGCATTCCACCGGTGCGGAGTTCACGCTGGTCTACTTCGGCCGCAGTCGCGCGGAGACCGCCTTCCTCGATCTCCTGGAGAACCGCGCCGAGTTCCGCGACCGGTTGCGCCTGCACATCGGGTGCACCCGCGCGGAACAGCGCACCGCGCTGGCGGCAGTCGCTGCCGGCCTGACCGCTGACAGCGCGGTGTACACCTGCGGCCCGGCCGGATTCATGGACACCGTCGCGGAGCTGATGACCCCGGTGGTGGGTATCGCCAACGTGCACATCGAACATTTCGAGGCGGCCGCGGCCGACACGTCCGGAGATACCGCTTTCACCGTCGAACTCGATACCGGCGAAAGCTTCGAAATCCCCGCCGACCGCTCGATCCTCTCGGTTCTCGAGGACAACGGTATCGATGTCTTCAAATCGTGCGAGGAAGGAATCTGCGGTTCCTGTGTCTCGAATGTCCTCGACGGCGAGCCGGATCATCGCGACAACTGTCTGTCCGCCGCGGACAAGGCCGCCGGCGAACAGATGGCACTCTGTGTGTCCCGGTCGAGAACTCCGAAACTGGTCATCGAATTGATCTGACCCGCCGGGCCGGATAAAGGAATTCCGTATTCGCACCGGGAATTCTTCCGATGTTCCACGTCACATCGTCGCCTTAAAGATCAGTTCAGAATGAGCTTCCGGAGGCATATGACCGAGCAGGCCAGGCTCAGTAGTGCTTGGTGGATGTCGGCGCGCCGTTCGTAGCG
>NZ_JBEXLL010000091.1:0-23704 GCF_040609955.1 Nocardia sp. NPDC004568 | reverse complement strand
GCGAAGCGCAAGTCTCGAGGCCGAAACGGCGAGACCAAGGGGGCCTCAACCCCGCGCGCCGGAGGCGCGCCGAAAAACACAGCGCTTTGGCGGGTGAGCTCACGCTCTTGCTTTGGCGGCCTGAGCTCACGCTCTTACTTTGGCGAGCGAGCCCACCCCCCACCGTCACGAGAAACCCACGCCGAACCTCGTCAGCCCGTCTCTATACGGTCGTCGCGAGTGAGGCGCACTTTCTGCCTTCGCGGGTCAGTCGCCGCGTGTTCCCCGCCCCCTGCATCCGGCCACCTCTGTAAGCCCACTTCTCGCCTTCCCAGGTTGCTCCCACCCCTCTCCCGCGCACCTCGCGTCCCGGGCCCGCCGACCGCCTCATCCGTCTTTCGCTGGTGAGCCCCTTTTCCCCCCACCGGTGGCAGCTACGGCCGTTCACCCGTCGCATCCTTCGGGCATTGCGCCGGCCCCCTCCCGGCCCCGGAATTCCCTGTCCCGGTCAGGGGCGCCGAACCCGCCCTCACCGGCACCCCTAGACTTCGATCTATGAGCGGTATCGAGCGTCCGCGGCGCCTGCGGCGTACGCCGGCGTTGCGGCGGCTGGTGGCGGAGACCAGTCTGGAGCCGCGGCATCTGGTGTTGCCGATGTTCGTGGCGGATGGGTTGTCCGAGCCTCGGGAGATCGGTTCGATGCCCGGCGTGTTCCAGCATTCACTGGATTCCCTGCGCAAGGCCGCCGCCGAGGCCGTGGCGGCCGGGGTGGGCGGTCTGATGTTGTTCGGGGTGCCGAGGCCGGAGGACAAGGATCCGGTGGGGAGCGGCGCGACCGACCCGGAGGGCATCTTGAACCGGGGGTTGCGGGCGCTGGCCGCCGAGGTGGGGGATTCCACCGTGGTCATGGCCGATACGTGCCTCGACGAGTTCACCGATCACGGCCATTGCGGCGTGCTGGACGCCTCGGGCGCGGTCGACAACGACAGCACGGTGCGGCGGTATGTGGAGATGGCGCTGGCGCAGGCCGAGGCGGGCGCCGATCTGCTCGGCACCAGCGGGATGATGGACGGTCAGGTCGGTGCGATCCGCGACGGGCTGGACGCGGCGGGCCGGACCGATACCGCGATCCTGGCCTATGCGGCCAAGTACGCGTCGGCGTTCTACGGTCCCTTCCGGGAGGCGGTGGCGTCGTCGCTACAGGGCGACCGCCGGACCTATCAGCAGGACGCGGCCAACCGCCGGGAGTCGATCCGGGAGCTGGAGCTGGATCTGGAGCAGGGTGCCGATATCGTCATGGTGAAACCGGCCATGTCGTATCTGGATATTCTGCGTGAGGTCGCCGACCGTTCACCGGTTCCGGTTGCGGCGTACCAGATTTCCGGGGAGTTCTCGATGATCACGGCCGCGGCCGAGCGCGGGTGGATCGATCGCCGGACGGCCGTGCTGGAATCGCTGACCGGTATCCGCCGCGCGGGCGCGGATATCGTGCTCACCTATTGGGCGACGGAGGCGGCGCTCTGGCTGTCATGACCCCGCCGGTGGATATCGTCACCGCGCGGCAACTGTGGTGGGGCGTGATCGGTCTGGGTGTGGGCCGGTTGTTCGTGTCCCTGGCCGACACCCTGGCCAACCGTGAGCGGTTCGGTGCGGATCTGCGGGAGCGGATGCAAGCGGCGGACCCGCAGATCACCCCGGCGATGGTCGACCTGCTGGTCACGGTGGGCGCGGTGCTGGGCGTGATCCTGGGCCTGGCGGTGGCCGCGTTGGGTGTACTGGTCGTGCATCAGCTCGGCCGCGGGAAGTTGTGGGCACGGACCCTGCTGACCTTCGCCGGGATGTGGGTGGTGATCTCCGGGGTGATCGCACTGTTCTCCATCGGCGTGGTGGAGGGGGCCGGCCCCGTGCTGTCCGGGGCGGCGTCCATCGTGCAGGCGGTACTGGCCGGCGGTGCGATCTTCCTGTGCCAGCGCCCGGAAGCGGCGAAATTCTTCCTGCCGCCGCGTGGACCCGGGGCGCCCGGAAACCGTTGAGAGTCGTTACCCGGCTCGCTGACCTGCGCGTTGTTACCGACGGCGGGCCGGTGGCCGATTCAGATAAGGAACGCGGAGTTTGTTCCCGGTATTCCGCCGTGTATGGTGAGGGCTGTCACAGAGGACATGCCAACCGGCGGCCTCGGGTACCCGGTCAGTAGGACGGGAGACCTGACCGTCCGGGGATCGGAGGCAATGATGCGAGTGGTGATCCAGCAGCCACAGAGTATTCGGCGGGACATGCTCGTACTGACTCTTCTGGTCCTGTTCGGGGTTCTCACCGTCGCGGTTCTGCTGATTCCCGGCGTCATCGGCTGATACGAGTGGCCCTCGCTTCCGGCCGGTTCGCCCATGTCTGATCGAGTGGACACCGCCCCGGAGACCGGGGAGCTTCTCTTCGCCGAGCCCGGAGCCCGCTGGCGGGCGGTCGCCTACGGACCACTGGTCTGTGCGCTGCTGCTGGCCGTGGAGGTCGCGGCGGGCGTCACACCGCACTGGTTCGCCCTCCTCTTCTGCGCCGTGCTGATCAGTGGTTTCGCGGTGGTGCAGGTGTATGCGGCACGCACCCATGTCAGCGTCGAACTCACCGAGGGTTTCCTGCGCAACGGGGCCGAGACGACACCGGTCCGGTCCATCGCCGCGGTGCTGCCGGTGGACGCCGACGAACCGTGGGAGAGCGGCCGGGCGCTCGGCGAATTGACCGGGGTCCCACGGCGACGTACCGCGATCGGCTTGCGTCGCACCGACGGCGAACTGGTCCGCACGTGGGCCAAGGACCATCGCGCGTTGCGGTCTGCGTTGACTCGGGTGGTGGGCGCGCCCCACGTCGACGAGGACGGCGCGCCGGATACCGGTCGCGACGATTGATTATCGGGTGCCACGCGGGCACGATCGCATCCGAGCCGCCGACCCGAGGATACCTGTGAACCGTTCGCTCGTCGTACCGGCCGCCGATATCGCGCTGGCGGTGCTCGCGCTGGCACTGGCCGCGCTCTGCTGGAATCTGGGCGTCCGGAACACCGATTTCCCGGCGACCGGGGACGTCCCGGCCTACACCGCGACCCGCTACGCGGGGCCGTGGTTGTTCCTCACGATGCTGTTGGTGGCGGGCGCGGGTACCGCCGTCATCGATGCCGTCACCCGGCTGGTCCGGGCGCCGCGGCGAGGCTGAACCGGCCCGGTCAGCGCCACTGCTGGTAGATGTCGAATACTCGACCGTGCGGTGCGCCCGGGACGTGGAAGAACACCAGGACCGAACCGCCGTTGTCGGCCGATTCGAGGATGACCTGGCGCAGGGAGGCGTGGACGGCGCCGTTCTCGTCGCGGTAGAGGCGGGTGTCGCTGTCCAGTCCGGCGCCGATCCGGGAGGGCGGGACCGTGTGGTCGACCAGGGCCGGGATCGGGCCCGCGGCCAGCGCCGCGGTCTCGGGTTGGCTCAACCGGAAGCCGGCGCGGGCGTTGTCGGGGTCCACGACCGGTTCGGCGGCTGCCGCCGTACCCGCGCCGAGGCCGGTGGCCAGGGCTCCGAAAGCGACCGAGACCAGAGAAAGAGCCGCAGTACTCCTGGCAATTCGCAAAACGACCTCCCCGGCCGGTGATCCGCTGTTTTTTCCGATGCAGACAGAGAGTACGCACTCGGGTCCTGACCCGGCTGTATTTCGCTTCGGTGGTGTCGTCGTCGCGGCGTATGTCACGTATGCGCACCCTGTCGTCGACGTCGCCGGGGGCGGCTGCCAAACTGGAGGCCGTGAGTTCTCTGCGCGTGGCCGGTACGGCGGTGCCGGCCTCCAGTCAGCTTTTCCAGCGAGCCGAAGCGGTTGTCCCCGGTGGTGTCAATTCCCCGGTGCGCGCCTTCGGCTCGGTGGGCGGCACGCCGAGGTTCATCACATCCGCCCGGGGCTGTCGGCTGACCGACGCCGACGGTAACGATTACGTCGATCTGGTGTGCTCCTGGGGGCCGATGATTCTCGGGCACGCCCATCCGGCCGTGGTCGAGGCGGTGCGCGAGGTCGCGGGGTCGGGGTTGTCGTTCGGGGCGCCGACACCGGGTGAGGTGGAACTGGCCGAACTCATCGTCGAGCGGGTCGCTCCGGTGCAGAAAGTGCGGCTGGTGAATTCCGGGACCGAGGCGACCATGAGCGCGGTCCGGCTGGCGCGCGGGTACACCGGACGCGCCAAGATCATCAAATTCGCCGGTTGTTATCACGGTCACGTCGACGCGCTGCTGGCCGAAGCCGGTTCCGGCGTCGCGACATTCGCGCTGCCGACCTCGCCCGGTGTCACCGGGGCGCAGGCCGCCGACACCATTGTGGTGCCCTACAACGATCTGGACGCCGTGCGCGCCGCCTTCGAGGCGAACCCCGGCGAGATCGCCGCGGTGATCACCGAGGCCGCCGCCGGGAACATGGGCGCGGTCGCGCCGCTGCCCGATTTCAATGCCGGACTGCGCCGGATCACCTCCGATCACGGGGCGCTGCTCATCATGGACGAGGTGATGACCGGATTCCGGGTGAGCCGGGCCGGCTGGTACGGACTCGATCCGGTGGCCGCCGACCTCTACACCTTCGGCAAGGTGATGAGCGGCGGGCTGCCCGCGGCCGCGTTCGGCGGCCGGGCCGAGGTGATGGACCGGCTGGCCCCGCTGGGCCCGGTCTACCAGGCCGGCACCCTGTCCGGGAATCCGGTGGCCGTGGCGGCCGGGCTCGCGACCCTGCGTGCGGCCGACGAGTCGGTGTACGCCGCGCTGGACCGCAACAGCGAACGGCTCGGGATTCTGCTCACCGACGCCCTCACCGGCGCGGGGGTCCCGCACCGCGTGCAGTTCGCGGGCAATATGGTCAGCGTGTTCTTCGCCGATGAACCGGTACTCGACTACGCCGCCGCCAAGGCGAGCGCGACCTGGCGCTATCCGGGCTTCTTCCACGCGCTGCTCGACGGCGGGGTGTACGCGCCGCCCAGCGCGTTCGAGGCCTGGTTCGTCTCGGCCGCACTCGACGACGCCGCATTCGACCGAATCGCCGCAGCTCTGCCCGCCGCCGCCGAAGCGGCCGCGAGCGCCACACCCGAAGGAAATCGCGCGTGAGCAAGCCCGATCCCGAGCGCGTATCCGCCGCCCCGGAGGACCGGGACGATCCGATCTCCACCACCGGACCCACCGTTCCCGCGGCGGAGACCGGCGCCGATCCCGGCACGCCGGGTGAGGTGGCCGCGGCCGCGCCGTCGACCGGTACCTCCGACGCCGAATCGGTCGAAACCATCGTGCACGTGCTGCGACACGGTGAAGTGCACAATCCGCGCGGAATCCTCTACGGCAGGCTGCCCGGCTTCGGTCTGTCGGTGACCGGGCGGGCGCAGGCCGGCGCGGTCGCGCGGGCACTGGCCGATCACGATATCGCTCTGGTCATCGCGTCGCCGCTGCAGCGCGCGCAGGAGACCGCCGAACCCATCGCGGGACGGCACGGGTTGATCGTGCGCACCGACGAGAACCTCATCGAGGCCGGTAACACCTTCGAGGGTTTGCGGGTGTCGGTCGGTGACGGCGCCCTGCGCAAACCCCGGCACTGGTGGAAGCTGCGCGATCCGTTCACCCCGTCCTGGGGAGAGCCCTACCTGCAGATCGCGCACCGCATGCTGGCCGCGGTGAACAAGGCCCGGGTGGAGTCGGCCGGTCGCGAGGCGGTGCTGGTCTCCCATCAGCTGCCGGTGTGGACGCTGCGCCGGTTCCTGCAGGGTCAGCGCCTCTGGCACGATCCGCGCACCCGGCAGTGCGGTCTGGCCTCGCTCACCTCGCTGGTGTACCGGGGCGACACGCTCGTCGATATCGTCTACTCGGAGCCCGCGGGCGGTTCGGATCCGACGGTGCACGGCGCATGAACGGTCAGCGTCCGGAGGCGGTAGCGCAGCGTGACCACGCGGGGCGCCCGTTCATGCGCCGGAAGGCAGAGCGCATGAACGGTCAGCGTCCGGAGGCGGTAGCGCAGCGTGACCACGCGGGGCGCCCGTTCACGCGCCGGAAGGCAGAGCGCATGAAGAATGGTGCCGCGGCTTTCCGGTTCCGGTTGCTGCCGGCGCTCGCCGCACTGCTGTGCCTGATCGCGTCGGCCTGTTCGACCGGTACCGACGCGGTGGCCACCGGCGGGACCTTCGAATTCGTCTCGCCGGGCGGGCAGACCGATATCTTCTACGATCCGCCGTCCGCGCGCGGCACGATCGGCAAGCTCTCGGGTCCGGAACTGATGTCCGATACCGGGAAGAACGTCTCGGTGGAGGATTTCCCGGGCCAGGTCGTCGTCATCAATCTGTGGGGGCAGTGGTGCGGGCCCTGCCGCGGTGAAGCCCCCGCGCTCGAACAGGTCTACGAGCAGACCAAAGATCTCGGGGTGGCTTTCCTCGGGATCAATGTCCGTGATTTCCAGCAGGACAAAGCACGAGATTTCGTCATCGATAACCACGTCGGTTATCCGTCGATCTACGACCCGTCGATGCGCACACTGCTGGCGCTCGGTGGAAATTTCCCGACCAGTGTCATTCCCACAACTCTGGTGCTGGATCGGGACCATCGGGTAGCAGCGGTTTTCTTGCGCGCCCTACTCGCCGAAGATCTTTTACCGGTGGTGCAGAACATCGCCGCGGAGGGAGCATCATGAGAAGTCTTCGATCCCGAGGCGTACGCCGCTACGGGGCCACCCGGCCACCGCGCGGAGTCCGGGCCGAAGTACTGGTGAAGTCCTCGCTCGGCTCGTGGGAGCTACAGCCCGCGACCCAGCAGCCCGGCAGCGACCGGCGGGTGTCTAGTTCGCGCCCGTCGGGCGGCCGGGGATCGACCGCGCCGGGTGGTCGCGGCGACGAGCGGCGCGTGAACAACTCCGAGGGCGATTCGGAGCGTAGTTCGCGTTGACGGTGTTGGCAGGAGTGGGGGAATCGTTCCAGCAGACAGCGGCCACCGGGCCGTTGTTGCTCGCCCTCGGCGCCTGCCTGTTGGCCGGTCTGGTGTCGTTCGCTTCGCCGTGCGTGGTGCCGCTGGTGCCGGGGTATCTGTCGTACCTGGCCGGTCTGGTCGGTGCGCAGGCGCCGCCGGTGACCGTGGATCAGGCGCGGCGTAACCAGCACGCCACGCCCGCCGGCGGTACCGCCACGGCGGTGCTCACCGAAACCCCCGCCGACGCGGAGACCGCGCCCGTGCCCGAATCGGGTCGGCTGCGGGTCGCGGGCGCGGCGGGGCTGTTCGTCGCCGGTTTCACGGTGGTGTTCGTGCTGGCCACCGCCACCGTGTTCGGGCTGATCCAGACACTCAACGTCAACCGGGAGCTGCTGCAGCGCCTGGGCGGTGTGGTCACCATCGTGATGGGACTGGCGTTCCTGGGTCTCATCCCGGCACTGCAGCGCGATACCCGGATGGAACCCCGGCGGCTCGCCGGGATCGCCGGGGCCCCGCTGCTCGGTGCGGTCTTCGCGCTCGGCTGGACTCCGTGCCTGGGACCGACGCTGTCGGGTGTGATGGCGGTGGCCGCCGGGACCGAGGGCACCACCGCGGTGCGCGGGGTGGCCCTCATCGTCGCCTACTGCCTGGGACTCGGTCTCCCGTTCGTGATCCTGGCTTTCGGGTCGGCGAGTGCGCTGCGCGGTGTGGGGTGGCTGCGGCGCAATTCCCGCCGGATCCAGATCGTCGGCGGAATACTGCTGGTCGCGGTGGGCGCGGCATTGGTCACCGGAGCCTGGGACCAATTCGTCGGCTGGGTCCGTGACGGTTTCGTCGCCGAGGTGACGTTGCCGATATGACCGTGACGATGCCTCCTGATGCACCCCCCGTCCTACCGCCCCGGCAGTCCCCGCTGGGCCGGGCCCGCGCGCTGGTGCGCAACGCCTGGCGTGGGCTCACCAGTATGCGGACCGCGTTGGTGCTGCTGTTCCTGCTGGCCTTGGCCGCGATACCCGGCGCCCTGCTGCCGCAGCGCAGCCTGAACGAACAGAAGGTCGCGACCTATATCGCCGACCGGCCGGTACTCGGTGCGTGGATGGACCGGTTCGAGCTGTTCGACGTGTTCTCCAGTTTCTGGTTCACCGCGGTCTACGTGCTGCTGTTCATCTCCCTCGTGGGCTGCATCCTGCCGCGCACGGTGGACCACTACCGCGCCCTGCGGACCCCGCCGGTGCGGGTGCCGCGCAATCTGGCCCGCCTGCCGCACCACCATCGGGCGGTGCTCGACGGCAGCGCGGACGAGGTCGTCGAGCGGGCCCGGACGCGGCTGCGCGGCTGGCGTATCGAGACCCGGCCGGGGGAGCGCGACGGCGAGGTGACACTCTCGGCGGAGAAGGGCTACACCCGCGAGCTGGGTAATCTCGTGTTCCACCTGGCTCTGGTGGGTCTGCTGGTGGCGATCGCGGTAGGCAAGCTGTTCGGCTACGAGGGCAATGTGATCGTCGTCGCGAACAACGGCCCCGGTTTCTGCACCACCTCGCCGGCGGTTTTCGATTCCTTCCGGGCCGGGAATGTCAACGACGGCACGGGGATGACCCCGATGTGCGTGAAGGTGAAGAATTTCCGGGCCGACTATCTCGACAACGGTCAGGCCGAGATGTTCACCTCCGATATCTCGTATCAGGAGGGCGCGGATCTGGCCGCCGGTACCTGGCGGGATACGACCCTCCGGGTGAACCATCCGCTGCGGGTCGGCGGAGACCGGGTCTACCTGCAGGGGCACGGCTACGCGCCGACGTTCACCGTCACCTTCCCGAACGGTGAGAAACGCACCGAGACCGTGCAGTGGCAGCCCAACGATATGCAGACCTTCCTCTCCAGCGGGGTGCTGCGCATCGATCCACCGGGCGGGATGTTCGCCACCGAAGCCGAGCGGCGGCAGAACCAGATCGCGATCGAGGGGCTGTTCGCGCCGACCGCCGGTTTCCACGGGTCGCTGCTCACCTCGGTGTACCCGGAGATGACCGATCCGGCGGTGGCGGTGGATGTCTATCGCGGCGACACCGGTCTGGATACCGGCCGCCCGCAGTCGATCTTCGCGCTGGACCAGGAGATGGTGGCGCAGGGCCGGCTCACCAAGGAGGCCCGGGTGAATCTGCGGCCGGGCGAGACCACGACGCTGCCGGGCGGCACCGAGGTGCGTTTCGACGGCGCCGAGGAGTTCGTGAATCTCCAGGTGTCGCATGATCCGGCGCAGCAGTGGGTCCTGGTCAGCGCGCTGGTGATGATGGGCGGCCTGCTGGTCTCGCTGCTGGTTTCGCGGAGGCGGGTCTGGTTGCGGGTGACCCCGGAGGGTACCGTGGAGCAACGACGCGTCGTAGTAGAGATGGGCGGACTGGCCCGTACCGATCAGGCCGGCTGGGGCGGAGAGTTCGATCGCCTGCGGCACCGGCTGCTGGACGCGTCCGGCGACTGATCGCCGCCCCTGAGCACCCGCGTGGGCGACCACGCACGGGCAGCAGCGCTGCCCACCGAGCACCGCGGTACGAACACGGGAGATGTAACGATGCCGATCGACGATACGCTCGCCGGCTACAGCGACCTCGCCTACAAGACGTCGATCGTCGTGTACGCGCTGGTGCTGCTGCTATTGACCGTGCAGTACGCCTCCGCGCGGGTCCGGCAGGTGAGTGAGCGGGAGCTGGTCCCCGCCGGTGGCGTCGCCGCGGGCAGTGAGACCCCCGGCCGGATCGTCGAGACTCCGACGCTGCCGCTGTCCGAGCGGCTCGGCAATATCGCCTTCTCGGTGCTGTTCGTGGCGGTGGGCCTGCACGTGGGCTCGATCGTGCTGCGCGGTTTCTCCACCGGTCGGTTCCCCCTCGGCAATATGTACGAGTTCGTCTCGATGGCGACCGCGGCCGCGGCGGTCGTCGGCCTGGTGTTCATGCGGGACGCGCGGTACCGGGCAATGTGGGTGTTCCTGCTCGTGCCCATGCTGATCCTGATGTTCCTCGCGGGCACGGTGCTGTATACGGACGCGGCCCCGGTGGTGCCCGCGTTGCGCTCGTTCTGGCTGCCGCTGCACGTCACGATCGTGAGCCTGGGCAGCGGAGTGTTCCTGGTGTCGGGTGTGGCGAGCCTGCTGTTCCTGTACCGGCTGCGTCAGCCCGAGGGCGCCGAATCCTCGAATATCCTCGGCGCGATCGCGCGCCGACTGCCCGATGCCCGCACACTGGACCGGCTGGCCTACCGCACCACCATCATCGGGTTCCCGCTCTTCGGCGCCGGGGTCATTCTCGGGGCGATCTGGGCCGAGGCGGCCTGGGGGCGGTTCTGGGGCTGGGATCCCAAGGAGACCTGCTCGTTCATCGCCTGGGTGCTCTACGCCGCGTACCTGCACGCGCGGGCCACCTCGGGCTGGCGGGACACGAAAGCCGCGTGGATCAATGTGGCGGGTTTCGTGGCGATGCTGTTCAACCTCTTCATCATCAATCTGGTCGTTTCGGGCCTGCACAGCTACTCCGGCCTGACCTGATCGGACGGCCATTTCTCGGGCCGTAATGATCGTTACTCCGCCGCAATGCACGGTTGCTATTGTTCGGGCGGATTATTTGCTGAACTGTACAGGGCCCGGCTTGCGGTTTATCGGGTGTGACCGGTCATTTCCCCTCCAGAGCGCGGCGAGCAATGAGGAGAGCGGCAGTGGATTCGGAGAATTTCAGTTCGGATAACAGCGGCGATGCCGATTGTTGCGCATCCGTGGCCGCGAACAACGCGCTCATCTGCGGCCTGGAACCGGACTCGTTGGTCAGATTGGTTCGCACCGCGGTCGGATTACCGGCCGAGGCGCTAGACCGTCTGGCCGTGGTCGCGGATAAATTACGGGCTGTGGAAGGGCTGCCCCAACTGGACAGCACCAGCGATTGAACGTGCCCGCCGGACCGCGGGGAAATACCCCGCGGCCGGGCGTTCGACGGGGAGTGGGGTCAGTGTTCGGCGGGCCCCGGATCGCCGTCCCGGTGTTTCTGCTGACGCGAGATACGCCAGAGGAATTCGGGATCGTCATCCGGGCCGAGAACACGCTTTCGGGTCGGTCCCGGAGTGGGCGTGCTCTGCCCGGGGCCGAATGCCTTCCAGCACAGCACCACGATCGCCACGATCGCGATGAGTGCCAACAGGTACATCACGTGGCTCACCTCCTCCAACGAGGTTAACTCCACGGGCCGCTACGGGGTAAGTGCGGCCGCGGAGCGGGCCACCTCTCCGGCCGGGCGCTCTTCCCATATCTCCGCCCGTGTGGCGGCCGTGCACTCCGCTGCGTGACCTTCGGCGCGGTCGTGGTCCGCTCTGTGTCGGGGCCGCGCGTCACCGCACCCGCCGGCGGTACGCCCGGGGCCGGTCGAGCTCAGCCGCGTGCGGTGAGCGGCCGAGCTCTCGCCCCGCGTGGTGACGCCGTCTGTGCGGATGCTGCTTCAGCTGCCGCGTACGGTCGCCTCGGTGGTGAGCGATTCGAGCAACCGCATCACCTCCGTTTCGCGGAACCGGCGATGGCCACCCGGGGTGCGCAGCGAGCCGAGCCGTCCCGCATGCGCCCAGCGGGTGACGGTCTTGGGGTCTACGTGGAACAGGGCGGCAACCTGGCCCGGGGTCAACAGGTTCTCCTGCGCCCCCATGGCGATCGCGGTCATGGCAAACCTTTCTGTTTCGTCACGTTCTCTCATCGGATTCCGACATAGTGGCACCGCGACCCCCGGGTGTTCGAACCACCTACTGTTGGTAAAGCGGAGGTAATGGACAAAACGGATACGCCGTACAAGGGGTTCGGCACGTCGCTTACGCTGGTCAGGTGAGTGACGAGAACCTATCCGAGGAACCGAACGCCCCCCGGCCCGGTACGTCGCCGGGCCGTCGGCTGGCACGCAATCTGGCTCTCTACACCCTGGCCCGGCTGGCGCTGGTCGTGCTGCTCACCGCCGTGATCATGGCCGTGACCGCGGTGATCGGCGTACAGATTCCGCTGGTCGTCGCCATTCTCTTCGCGATCGTCATCGCGTTGCCGCTCTCCCTCACCCTGTTCAAAGGGCTGCGGGCGAAGGTGAACACCGATATCGCGGCCGTGGACGAACGCCGCCGCCGGGACAAGGCGCAGTTGCGGGCCCGGCTGCGCGGGGAGACCGGAACAGAGACGCCGGAGAAGCCCGCCGCGGAGGGGTCCGGGACCACCGTGGACAGCGCGCCGGAAACCGATCCGGAGCGGGGGGAAAAGGGCAGCCCCGGCGGCCCGGCGTGAAGACCTGTGCGCGCGGCAACCCGCGCGACTGGGCCGACGAGGCGGTCCGGCTCATCGACGCCGACGCCCAGCGCAGCGCGGACACTCATCTGCTGCGCTACCCGCTGCCCGCCGACTGGAACGTACAGCTCTACCTCAAGGACGAATCCACCCACATCACCGGCAGTCTGAAGCATCGGCTGGCCCGGTCCCTGTTCCTCTACGCCCTGTGCAACGGCTGGATCACCGAGGGGACCACGATCGTCGAGGCATCCTCCGGGTCGACCGCGGTGAGCGAGGCGTATTTCGCCCAGCTGCTCGGCCTGGAATTCGTGGCGGTGGTTCCGGCCAACACCTCACCGCAGAAGATCGCGCTCATCGAAGCCCAGGGCGGGCGGTGCCACTACGTCCGGCGCCCGCCCGAGATGTACACCGAGGCGGCCCGGCTGGCCGCCGAATGCGGCGGGCACTATCTGGACCAGTTCACCAACGCCGAACGCGCGACGGACTGGCGCGGGAACAACAATATCGCCGAGTCCATCTTCGACCAGCTGACCCTGGAATCCCACCCGGTGCCGGAGTGGATCGTGGTCGGCGCCGGTACCGGCGGTACCAGCGCGACCATCGGCCGGTATCTGCGCTACCGCCGCTATCCGACCCGGCTGGCGGTGGTGGATCCGGACAACTCCGCGTTCTACGGCGCCTACGAAACCGGGCTGCGCGACTACACGACCGGTATGCCGTCGCGGATCGAGGGAATCGGGCGGCCCCGGATGGAACCCTCGTTCGTCCCGGAGGTGGTGGACCGGATGATCCACGTCCCCGACGCCGCCTCCATCGCCGCGGCCCGGTTCGCGAGCCGGGGCCTCGGCCGGAAGGTGGGCGGTTCCACGGGAACCAACTTCTGGGGCGCGTGCGCGCTGATCGCCCAGATGCTGGCGGCCGGGCACAGCGGCAGCGTGGTCACGCTGCTGTGCGACGGCGGTGAACGCTACGCGGGCACCTACTACAGCGACGAATGGGTCGCCGGCCAGGGCTGGGACCTGACCGAGCGTACCGCCGTACTGGAGGAGTTCCTGTCCACCGGCCGGTGGCGCGCCTGACGCCGCGGCCGCGGCGGTCAGGACGCGCTCACGCCGCGGCGCGGCGCATACGATGACGTCGGTATGGTTCTCGATCCGGGCCGTTCGCACGGCCGTCCTCCGGTGATCCCGGCGTCCGCGGACGAAACACTCGTGGTGACGCTGCTGGGTCGTATCGCGCTGCGCCGCGACACCGAACTGGTGGCGCTGCCGGGCACCCGGGCCCGGTTGCTGCTGGTCGCGCTGGCGCTGCGGCCGGGACGCAGCCGCGGCGCCGCCCGGCTCATCGAGGATGTCTGGGGTGACGAACCTCCGCGCTCACCGATGAACGCCCTGCACACGCAGATCTCGCGGCTGCGGGCCGCTTTGCCGGAGGGGGTGTTGGCGGCGGGCCCGGCCGGATATCGGCTCGCGCTCGGGCCGGAACAGGTGGACCTGACGGCCGTGCGGGAGTCGGCGCGCCGGGCCGGTGCCGTATTGGCCGCGGGCGATCCGGCCGCGGCACTGGCCATTGTGGAACGCGCCCGCGGCCTGTGGTCCGGTGAGCCGGGCACCGAGCTGCCGCCCAGCGAACCGGCCACCGAACTCGCCGAACTGGCCGCGGAATACGCCGGCGAACTCGACGATATCGAGCGGGCGGCCCGGGAGGCCTGCGGTGATCTGGACGGTGCCGTCGAGATCGCCCGCGCGCAGTCGCGGCGGCGGCCCGCCGACGAGGCCCGCGCCCGGACTCTGATGCGCCTGCTCGCCGCCGCGGGCCGCGACAGCGAAGCCCTGGACGTTTTCGCCGCGCTGCGGACGACCCTGGCCACCGAGCTCGGTACCGACCCCGGGGCCGCGATCACCGAACTCAATACCGCGATCCTGCGCGGCGGTTCCGGGACCCGCGCGAAAACGAGCCGGCCGGAACCGGTCCCGCCGGCACCGCCGGTCTCCGCGGTCGGCGTGCGGGCGGCGCCCAATCCGCTGCTCGGCCGTGCCGACGATCTCGCGGAACTGGCCCGCCTGCTCCGGGTTTCGCGGGTGACCACCGTGCTCGGTCCGGGCGGGGCCGGAAAAACTCGGGTGGCCAATGAACTCGCCGCCCGGTCGGCCGCGGATCGGCCGGTGGTGCTGGTGGAGCTGGCCTCGGTGCGCCCGGACGGTACGAGCCGGGACGCGGTGGTGGATGTCGAGTCCGCGATCGCGGGGGCGGTGGGTCTCGGGGAGACCGTGCGGGATCGCACGCTGCCGCAGGTGCGTCCGCCCATCGACAGCAGTCGCCGGCTCCGCGACGCGCTGTCGGCCCGGCCGATGCTGCTGGTCCTGGACAACTGTGAACATCTGATCGACGGTGCGGCCATGGTGGTCGCGGATCTGGTGGGCAGTTGCCCCCAGCTGACCGTGCTCACCACCAGCAGATCCCCGCTGGCGATCACCGCCGAAACGGTGTATCCGCTGGCGCCGTTGGCGATCGATCCGGCCGGCTCGCCGGCGACCGATCTGTTCGCCGCGCGGGCTCGTGCGGTACGGCCGTCGGTGCGGCTGGACCCGGCGGTGGTGGCCAGGCTCTGCCATACGCTGGACGGGTTGCCGCTGGCCATCGAACTCGCCGCCGCCCGGGTACGGACCATGAGCGTGGAGGATATCGAGCGGCGGCTCGACCAACGTTTCGCGCTCTTGCGTACCGGTGACCGCACCTCACCGGAACGGCACCGCACGCTGCGCGCGGTCATCGCCTGGAGCTGGAATCTGCTGGAGCCCTCCCAGCAGATCGCGCTGCGCCGGATGTGCCGGTTCCCGGCGGGTTTCACGCTCGACGCGGCGGAGGTGGTGGCCGGTGATCCGGAGGTCGGCGATATCGCGACCGCCGTCGACGGACTGGTCGGGCAGTCGCTGCTGACCGTTGTCGAGGACACGGGCCCCGATGCCGATCCCGTCGTGGGCGTGCGCTACCGGATGCTGGAGACCGTCCGCGAATTCGGTGAGCAGCAGCTGATGGCGGCCGAGCAGGAGAACGGCGGCGAGGTCGAACTCGTGGAATCGCGGATGGCGCGCTGGGCGTGCGAATTCGCGGTGACGGTCGCGCAGCGATACCTCGCGGGTGACGAGCTCGGGCCGGCCCTGCTGATGGTCGCGGAACTCGACAACCTGGTCGCGGTGCTGCGCCGCGCCGAGGCGGACCGGGACCGGTTCACCGTGTACGCCGTGTTCCCGGCGGTCGCCATGCGATGGGTGGCGCACGGGGCCCACGTGGAACTGCTGGGCTGGATTCCGCGGCTGCTGGCGCTGCCGCCGCCGGAGCGCGCATCGGGCACCCACGCGGATCTGCACATGCTCGGCCATGCCATGACCGCGCTGCACCTGGCTTTCATGACACGCGGCCTCCGGGAGTTGGCCGTGGTCCGATTCCGGGTCCGTGCGCTGCTGCGGCACGCCGTCGGGATGACCGGAACCCTGCGCTATCTCGGGCTGCTGCTGACCTGTCCCGCCGACGCGGTGCGGCTGGCCCGGCTGCTCGCGGACGGGGCGCGTGCCGGTGACGCGCAGATCAGGGTCGTCGCGCTGGTGGCCCGGGCGAATATCTGGGAGAACATGGGCCGCATCCATGCCTCCCGCCGTGACGCGCAGGCCGCCCGGTCGCTCACCGGCGAGGCGCAGGTGTGGAATCGCGCGATGGTGGTGCAGCATCTGGGCGCATTGGACGGGCAGATCGCGCACTACCGCGAATCGGTCGGCTATTACGAAGAGGCGGCCGAGTTGCTGCTCCGGATCCGCGCCTACGACGAAAGCCTCGAGGTGCGGTCGTATCTGGCTGTCGGCCTGGCCGGTATCGGGGAGCCGGCGCGGGCGCGCCGGGAGCTGGCGGCGGCACTGGGCCTGTCCGGTTCCGGCCGGGCGGGACTGGAACTGGTCGACGACCCGACCATCCGCCGCAACCATCGGCTGTCCACGATCGCGGCGGGCCTGGCCGAAGTCGAGCTCGCCGAAGGCGATATCGAGGCCGGGCTGGCCCATTTCCGGCGGGCGTTGGACCTGCTGGCCTGGCAGGAAGGCGAATTCACGCCGGGCCCGGGGGCGTTGTTGATGTGCGCCACGACCGTCGCCGCGCATGTGCTCGCCGGTCGCGCCGAGGCGGTCGCGGCACTGCTGCCCGAACTCGCCGGGATGGCATTGGACCGGCTCGACAGCGTCCCGGACCTGCCGCAGATCGGGGCGGTGGCCTGTGCGCTGGGGTCGGGTTTGCTGGCCCTGGACGAGCGGACCGAGGCCGCGGTCGAGTTGCTCGCGCTGGCGCCGGTGGTGGCGGGTCGGCAGGACTATCCGGTGATCCGGTGGGAACGTCACTGCGCGCTGTGGCGGGACCGGATCGGTGCGTCGCGGCTGGACGCGGCGCTGGCGGCCGCGCGCGGGTCGCGCAGGAATGTGGCCGCCGCGCGGATCCTGGAGTTGGCCGTTGGGATCGCCAGGAGGACGCCGGGCCCGCTCGATCGGATCGTGGCCGATTGAGCGGACCCGGCGGTCGCGGTCGTCAGGCCCGGCGCATATAGGCCCGGACGGTCAGCGGCGCGAAGACCGCGACGATCGCCGCGGCGCCGACCAGGGACCAGACGACGGGCATGCCGATATGCCCGGTGTTCATCAGGTCACGGCAGGCCCAGACCAGGTGGGAAACCGGATTGACGTCGATGAACGCCTGCAGCCAGCCCGGCATCGTCTCCTTGGGCACGAAGGCCGGGGAGGCGAAGGTGAGCGGGAACATGACCAGCATGGAGTAGCCCTGTACCGCCGAGGCCTTGTTGGCGATCACGCCGAAGAAGGCCCAGATCCAGCTGGTGGCGAAGGAGCAGGCCACCACCAGCAGCACGGCCAGCGGGACACCGGCCGGCTCCGGCCGGAAGCCCATGAGGAAACCCATCACCACGGTCAGCACCGAGGCGATCCCGTAGCGCACCATATCGGCGGTCAGCGCACCGGAGAGCGCGGCGATCCGGGCGATGGGCAAGGATTTGAAGCGGTCGAAGACGCCCTTCTCCATATCCTCTTTGAGCTGTACGCCGGTGACCACCGAGGTCATCACCACGGTTTGGACGAGAATGCCCGGAATGATCACCGGCAGATAGCTCTTCACATCGCCGGAGATGGCCCCGCCGAAGATGTAGGTGAACATCAGGGTGAAGATCACCGGCTGGATCACCACGTCGAAGAGCTGCTCGGGATTGTGCTTGATCTTGAGCAGGCCCCGGTAGGCCATGGTCAAGGTGTTGTCGAGGGTTCGGCGCAGGCCGATGCGGGCGGCCGGGCCCGGCACCGGCGGCGCCACCACGGGCGCGGGTCCGGTCAGTGTCGTGGTCATGCTGCGGTCCGTTCGGTCTCGGTATCGGATTCGGCCGGATGGCCGGTGAGGGTCAGGAATACTTCGTCGAGGCTGGGTTTGGTCACTGTGATCTCCTCCACCGCGATCGCGTGGTCGCGCAGGCGGACCAGCAGATCGGTGGTGCCGTTCGGATCGGGCAGCGCCGCGGTGAGCCGACCGGCCTCCGGTGTGGTCTGGGCCTCGGTACGTAGCACCTCGGCGATGATCCGGCGGGCGATGTCGAGGTGGGACCGGTCGGCCAGGGTCAGCTGGAGCGAGGACCCGCCGATGGAGGCCTTCAGTTCGTCGGCGGTGCCGTCGGCGATGACCCGGCCGTGATCGATCACCGCGATCCGGTCGGCCAGCTGATCGGCTTCGTCCAAGTACTGGGTGGTGAGCAGGACGGTCGTGCCACCTCGCACCAGCCTGCGGATCGTCTCCCACATCTGGGCCCGGGTGCGCGGATCGAGGCCGGTGGTCGGCTCGTCGAGGAACAGCAGCGGCGGAGTCGCGATGAGACCGGCCGCCAGGTCCAGCCGGCGGCGCATCCCGCCGGAGAAGTTCTTCAGCGATTTGTTCGCCGCGTCGGTGAGGTCGAATTCCTCCAGTAGTTCGGCGGTCCGGCGTCTGGCCGCCGATCGGCTCAGCCCGAGCAGCCGGGAGAAGACCATCAGGTTCTCGGTGGCGGTCAGGTCCTCGTCGACCGAGGCGTACTGGCCGGTGACACCGATGAGCGACCGTACGGCGCCCGGTTCGGCGACGACATCGTGGCCGAACACCCGAGCGCTGCCGCCGTCGGGGCACAGCAGAGTGGCCAGCATGCGGATGGTCGTGGTCTTTCCCGCCCCGTTCGGCCCGAGTACGCCGTAGACCGAGCCCTGCGGCACGGCCAAGCTCACCCCGTCGACGGCCCGCTGGGTGCCGAACACCTTGACCAGGTCGTTCGCCTCGATCGCGAAGGTGGTCGCGGATTCGTGATTCGTCATAGCGGCTACGGTCCTCTTCCCGTCTTGCACGGCTCTTGCGTCGCGATTGCGTACACCTGTCGTCAATTTTTGTTGACATCGGGCGCAGGTGTCAATAAAAATTGACGTATGACTGAAGCAACCACGCTGGCCGCCGCGGCGGGCAGCCCGGACCCCGCGGTGGGTCTACGGGCGGTGCTGGCGCTGCGGAGACTCCTCGAGCGGCTCGAAGCGATCCAGGTGGGCAATGCCCGCGACCAGGGCTGGTCCTGGCAGGCCATCGCCGACGCACTCGAGGTCAGCAAACAGGCGGTCCATCAGAAGCACACCCGAAAAGGTAGGAGCCGGTAGATGTTCGAGAGATTCGCCCGGAACGCCAGAATGGCGGTCGTCGCGGCACAGGAACAGGCGCGGGAGCTGCGGTCACCCGAGATCGGGGTCGAACATCTCCTGCTCGGGCTGCTGGAGCAGGGCGAACCACCGTTGCGATCACTCCTGGAACGGAACGGTCTCACCCTGCAGCGTGCCCGGCAGCACCTCGGCACCGCGCACGCCGACGAACCGCTGGGCTCCGGCGACGCCGAGGCGCTGCGCTCCATCGGCATCGACCTGGACGCGGTGCGTGAAAGCCTTGAAGCCGGCTTCGGTGCCGACGCGCTGGACCGGGCGGTCCCCGCGGGCGAGTCCCGGGGGCTGCGCGGCCGGCGCCGCGGTGGACGTTTCGGGCATATCCCGTTCACGTCCCCCGCGAAGAAAGCACTGGAGCTGTCGCTACGTGAAGCTCTCGCGCGCAAGGACAGGTCCATCGAATCGGGGCATGTCCTGCTCGGAATCCTGCGCGCGCCCGGCCCCGTCACCACCGAACTGCTCGGCGGCACCGAGGTGATCACCCGCCTGCGCGGTGAGATCCACACCTTGCTCGACAAGGCGGCATGAGCGCGACCGGCCCGGCCCGCGCGGCGTCTCCCGGACGCCGCCGGCCGGGGCCGGAATCCCGTGGTATCCGGCGCGCGACGCTCCGGTGTGCTTAGCATGGGCTATGCAGCTTGTGCTCCGGTTGATCGGCACCGCCTTCGCCATCTGGCTCGCCGCGTTATGGGTCGGCGATATCGAACTCGTCTCCCCGCCCGACCAGGGCAACGGCGCGAAGATCGTCGTCCTGCTCGCGGTGGCGGCGGTGTTCACCGTGGTGAACGCCTTCGTCAAACCGCTGGTGAACCTACTGTCGTTACCGCTGGTCATCCTGACCCTCGGCCTGTTCCTGCTGGTGATCAACGCGCTGATGCTGTGGCTCACGGCCTGGATCACCGAGGCCACCGACTACGGCCTGCGGATCGACGGATTCTGGGCGGCGTTCCTGGGCGCGATCATCGTCACCCTCGTCAACTGGGCCATCGGCATCGTGATCCCGGACAACGACTGAGCAGTTCCTTCGGCGCCGCCTCCGTGTCGCGGGGGCGAGGGGCCTCGGTCGGCCGCGGGAAAGATGGGTTCGGAGTTATCGGGTGCCGAGCCAGAGGGCGCCGGCGGACAGCACGGACCAGGCGAGTAGGGCGAGACCGGAATCGCGCAGGGCGGGAATCAGCTCCAGGCCGGCGCGATTCGCCCGGACGGGGGCGTTCGCGCGGACGGCCAAGGGGAGGGCCAGCAGGCCGGCCAGAGCCCAGGGGGTGCGGGCCACCAGCGCCAGGGTCAGGACGAACGGGACCACCAGCAGGACCAGATGTACGGTGCGGGTGCGGGTGTCGCCCAGTTTCACCGCCAGCGTCGTCTTACCGGTTTCGCTGTCGGTGGGGATATCGCGCAGGTTGTTGGCCACCAGGACCGCGCTGGAGAACGCCCCCACCCCGACCGCGAGCGCCACCCCGGCCCAGTCGATTCGCAGCGCCTGCACGTACTGCGTACCCAGCACCGCCACCAGGCCGAAGAACACGAAAACGGCGATCTCGCCGAAACCGCTGTAGCCGTAGGGCTTGCTCCCGCCGGTGTAGAACCAGGCGCCCGCCAGGCACACCGCGCCGACCAACAGCAGCCAGGGTGCCGACAGCACCGCCAGGATCAGCCCCAGCACCGCGCCGACCGCGAGACTCGCGACCGCGGCGCCCCGTACCGCGGCGGGGGAGGCCAGCCCGGAGCCGACCAGCCGCAGCGGGCCGACGCGTTCGTCGTCGGTGCCGCGGATGCCGTCGGAGTAGTCGTTGGCGAAATTGACCCCGATGATGAGCGCCAGGGAAACACCCAATGCCAATAGTGCTTTCCACCACACCGCGCCGTCGATGGCGGCAGCGGCGCCGGTACCGGCCACGACGGGGGCGATCGCGTTCGGCAGAGTTCTGGGCCGGGCGCCCTCGATCCATTGTGCTGCGGTAGCCATCTCCGCAGCCTAATGCGCGCGGTCGGGCCGGGCCTATCTCAGATCACGGACAGCGCGAGCGGAGCGCCGGTCCCTCGGCCGGATGGGTCGTCGACACCTCTTCGCGGGTCCCGGCGTCGGTCGTGCGGCCGTAGCGATGTGGCCCGGGAACGCCGGCCTGCCCGACCAGGGCCTTCAGGAACTGTGACGCGCGGAACCGTTACTTGCCCGATCGGATCGTCCGGGGCATTCTCGACAAGGTTGGACTGATCTTCCTCTCGGCGGGTAGTCGCCCGGCGAGGCGTATACGGAGGAGAGGAGCCCATCATGGCCCAGCGTGACAAGATGCCCCGGACGATCGATCCGGACACCTTCGAAGCAGTGCCCGAGGCCGACCGCGCCGAACAGGCCGCACCGGCCTATCCCGACGAGGCCGCCTACGGCGAAATCGATCCCCGGTCGGTGCCCGACGATGTGCCGGTACCCGACGAGCCCGCGCTGATCGGCGGGCGTCCCGACGAATGGGATGCGAACCCGGCCGATATCGCCGAACAGTCCATCGCGGTCCCGCTGGGGGACGATTACGAAGGCGACTACGGCGACGACGAGTCCTGACCCACCGAGCTCGGTCCGCGGCGGGTTCCCGCCGCGGACCGCTCGCTCAGGGCGCCGACTCGGCCAGCAGGTGTCTGCGCAGCGCGCCGCGATCGGGTTTCCCCGGTCCCAGCAGCGGGATCTCGTCGACGAGGGCGAGTTCGCGCGGGGCGGCCACGGCATCGAGTTCGGCCAGTACATGCTCGCGCAACTCGTCGAGCGTGGGCGCGGATCCGGGCACGGGTACCACCGCCAGCGCCACCCGCTGGCCCAGCCTGTCGTCGGGTAGGCCCAGCACCACGCATTCCGACACCGCGGAATGGGTGGCGAGGACCGCCTCCACCACCTGCGGGATCACCAGCAGGCCGCCGGTGCTGATCGCTTCGTCCAACCGTCCCAGGACGCGCAGTACGCCGTCCTGGAAGACGCCCGCGTCGTCGGTGCGGAACCAGCCCGGTTCGGCGAACGCCGGATGGTCGGGCATATTGCGGTACCCGGCGGCGAGCATCGCGCCACCGAGCAGGATGCGGTCGTTCTCGATCCGCACCCGGGCCCCGGTCAGCGGGACACCGTCGTAGACACAGCCGCCGCAGGTCTCACTCATCCCGTAGGTGCGCACGACATTGATCCCGGCGTCCCGGGCCCGCTCGTACACCGGCGACGGGATCGCGGCACCACCGATCAGCACCGCGTCCAGTTCGACGAGCGCGGCTGTCGCGGCGGGTGTCTCCAGGACCTTGATCAACTGGGTCGGCACCAGCGAGGTGTACCGGCGTTCACCGGGCATACCCGCGATCGCGCCCGCCAGCGCCTCGGGCAGGAAACCGCCCGACACATCCACCACCGTCGGCTCGGTACCGGCCAGCAACGACCGCAGCAGCACCTGCAATCCGGCGATGTGATGAGTGGGCAGGGCGAGCAGCCAGCTACCGGGGCCGCCGAGCCGTTCATGGGTGGCATCACCACTGGCCCGCAGGGCGGCCGCGGTGAGCATGGCGCCCTTCGGGACCCCGGTGGTACCGGAGGTGGTGACCACCAATGCGATATCGTCGGCGATCGGCTCGCCCGGGGCGAGCGCGTCAGCCAGTCGACGCGCCTCGCGCCGGTCGCCGGCCGGGACCGGCAACCAGGCCGCCGACCCGCTACCGTCCAGCACCTGCCGCAGATGCGGTAGTACATCGCTGACTCCGCTGCCGGTGGGTATGGGCAGAGTACGCAAGGTTTTCGTCACGGCCGCGCCTTGTCCCCGGCTCTCCGGAAGGCCGCGATTCGCTCGCTGCGCTCGCTCACGGCAGCGATGGTTTCATGCCCGCCGGAAAGCGGACAGCAGGGGTCGAAGCCGCCGGGGCAGGGCGCCGGAGCCGGCTGATCGGATTGGGCTGGGCCAGGCATGGGACTGCGATTCACTCGTCGGACGGTACGAAAGCGGTCGCACCGGGCGTCGGTGATCGGGCGGCCATCCGATCGTATCGTCGCCCGGGGGGCCGGGGGTTGGCAACCCGGCAGAAAACTCGCACCCACCCCGGATCAGCGGGTGTCCCGCCGGATCGGATGGTTCTCCGGCACCTCGACCAGCACGATCGGTACCCCGTCCGGGTCCTTCACCCACATCTCCACCAGGCCCCACGGTTCGGTCACCGGCGCCCGGTCGATCGCCACCCCGTTGAGCGTCAGTTCCACGGCCACCGCGCCGACATCGCGCACCTGCAACCAGAGCGCACCCGCGAAACCTCGCGGATCGGTCTCGGAACCGCCGTGCCCCGCCACCTCGATCAGCGACTGCCCGGCGAAGAAGACGGTTCCACCCGGGTATTCGCGGTAGATCGCCAGGCCGAGGGAGTCCCGATAGAAGGCCAGGGTGGTCGCGTAGTCCCGGGGTCGCAGGATGATGCGGCTGCTGAGGATGTCCATCGCAGGAAAGTTTAGGGGGTGCCGGGGTGATCGTGTGTCCGATTCGCGCCGCGTGGGATTGCGGGGGCCGGTGCTGGTAGACGGTGTGGGCAGGACCGCGTGGTGGGCGTGGTGGCCGCGGGGCCGGACGGTGTGATGTGGAGCCGACCGCGAAGGTGGATATGGGGGCTTGCTCGTGAAGGTGCTGTGTTTTTTGGCGCGCCTTCGGCGCGCGGGGTCGAGGCCCCCTTGGTCTCGGCGGTTACGGCCACGGGGTTTGGGGAG
>NZ_JBEXLL010000090.1:400-23921 GCF_040609955.1 Nocardia sp. NPDC004568 | reverse complement strand
CACCGCGCGCCCCGCGCCCGCCCCAACCGGCCCTGGGCCCGGCCGCCCCCCTCACCCCGCGGTTCAAATCCCCCCCGCCCCGGCCCCCGCCCCCCGCCCGGCCGCCTGCTCTCGGGACCGACACCGGCCCGTCCACCCGCACGTGACGGGTGGACGGCCGGCATCGGCGATATCAGCGCTTCGAGTACTGCGGCGCTTTACGGGCCTTCTTGAGGCCGTACTTCTTGCGCTCGGTGGCACGCGGGTCACGGGTGAGGAACCCGGCACGCTTGAGCGCGGGACGATCGTCCGCGTTGACGACGGTCAGCGCGCGGGCGATGGCCAGGCGCAGCGCGCCGGCCTGGCCCGAGGGGCCGCCGCCGTGCAGGCGGGCGTACACATCGAAGGACTCGAGGCGCTCGACGGTGACCAGCGGCGACTTCACCAGCTGCTGGTGGACCTTGTTCGGGAAGTAGTCCTCGATCGAGCGGCCGTTGAGCACGAAGTTGCCGGTACCCGGCACCAGGCGCACGCGGACGACGGCCTCTTTACGACGGCCGACGGTCTGCACCGGACGGTCCAGCGGCGCCGCGTACTCGACGAATTCGGCGTCGTCGTCGTAGACCACGCCCTCGTCCAGCACCTCGCCGGCGGCGTCTTCGACGACCGCTTCCTCGTATTCGGTGTATTCCTCGGGAGCGGTCACTGGGCCACCTGCTTGATCTCGAACGGAACGGGCTGCTGAGCGGCGTGCGGATGGGTCGGGCCCGCGTACACCTTCAGCTTGCCGGCGATCGCGTTGCCGAGTTTGTTCTTGGGGATCATGCCCTTGACGGCCTTCTCCACCAGGCGGTCGGGACGCGTCTCCAGCACCTGGCCGACAGTGCGGGACTTCAGGCCACCGGGATGCCCGGAGTGGTGGTGGATGAGCTTGTTCTGCCGCTTGTTGCCGCTGATGGCGACCTTGTCGGCGTTGATGATGATGACGAAATCGCCACCATCCATATGGGGTGCGTAGGTCGGCTTGTGCTTACCGCGCAGCAGATTCGCTGCCTGCACGGCAAGACGGCCGAGCACTACGTCAGTGGCGTCGATGACGTACCACTGCCGGGTGACGTCACCCGCCTTCGGGCTGTACGTAGGCACAGTGCTTCCCTGTCTGTCGTCGATGCTGCCGGCCCAGTGTGCGGTCGAGGGGTTCCCGGCGGCCGGTTGAGACCCGGGCCTCGGCGTTCCACACACCAGCCGGTCACGATACCAGCCGGGTATCGCCACCGGAAACCGCCCGGACGCTGCTCAGATATCGATCGGCGGGCCCGGATCGGCGATACCCGGCAGACCGGGCACCAGATAGCGCAGCGTATCGATACCGGGCTCCGCGCAGTCGGCCGGATCTCCTTCCCGGGGCGCTCCGGGTTCCGGTGCCGCCTGGCCTACGGAATCCCCGGGTGCGGGGGCTGTGGGAACACGGGCATAGAGGGGGTGACCCTCGGCGTCGTCCGCCTCCTCGGCACCGGTACCGGACCGGCCGTGGGGTTCGACGGTGATCCGCGGCATCGGCACACATCCGGCCGTCGCGGTCGCCACCGCGGCCCCGGGTAACGCTGCGGCATTGACGACCGGTTCGGTTCCGGGGTGGGCCTGGGCCGTGCCTGTCCCGGCCGTGCCCCACGCCGTGGCGGCGAGCGCGGCCACGCCGATGACGGTGTGCGCGCCGAACAGATTGTCCTTCATCTTGTTCCAGAGCTTGCCCTTGCCCCGGTCGCCGTCCGGGGCCTGACCGGGCCGCGGATCACCGGCGGGTCCGGGCCGGCCGTGCTGCTGGGGTACCGCGGACTGGGCGCCGGTCTCCGGATCCGGTGGCCGGGTGAACCGGCTGGCCGGTCCCGAGATCGGCGGTGGCAGTTCCCCGCGGTCGACCTTCACCGTGGCGTTCTGGTCGGGCTGCGCCGGCGGACCGTACGGCGAGGGGCCGGGGCGTCCCGGCTGCGGTGCCGCCGGACCGCCGGTCATCGGGCCGCCGGGCCCGGGCTCCGGCCCGGGACGCGGCGGATTCGGATCGGGTCGGGCCGGTGGGCCGGGCGCCTGCGGGTTCGGTCCCGGGGCCGGCGGGTGCGGACCCGGCGCGGGCTGGTACGCCCCGACCGGCGGGGACTGTCCCGGAACCGGCCCGTTCGGGACGGCTCCGGCCGGGGGCCGACCGGGGACCGCGTAGTCGGCGGCCTGCTCCGGCGACGGCACCGTACCCGGCCCGGGCTGCGGGTAGGGCGCCGACTGCGCCTCGGCATCATCGTTCTCGCTGATCAGCAGGTGTGTGGCCCCGAGGACGAGCGCGTGCATGGGATGTTCGGCCTTCTTCAGGCGCTGCCCCAGATGGTTGCGGAAGGCGAACCGCAGGGTCTCGTTGAACACCACCTGCCCGGCCAGCAGGACCGTCGAATTGTCGGCGCCGATGGAGCGGGCCGCGGCCATCACTTCGATCACGGTGTCGTCGGCGACGCGGGGATCACGTGTCGATTCGGGGTCGATCGGCACGTACACGGATTCGGTGGGCCGCTCCTCGTCCCCGTGCACGGCGACGACCAGCACATTCGCCCGGCCGTCCACCACCTGCCCGTCGAAATGGACCGCGGTGGCCCCCATTCCTCCGGGCAGGGCCGGATCGGGCGGCCGGACCAGGCCGAGGGCGCGGACGTAGCCCGACAGCGCGATCGATTCCGGGATCGGCTCGACCTCGACGTCGAGTTGCTCGACGAGCTGGGCGTAGGCGTCGATCTTCGCATCGGGCCAGTCGTCGGGATACGGCAGCGCGACCACATCGGGTTTGCCCCGCAGATAGGTCCCCACCGCGGCCAGCGGGTTGTAGAGGCGGGCCCGGAACACCAATTCGGCGGGCCAGGTGGCCCCGGCTATGACGATCTGCGGATGTCCGAGGATGTCGCGGACATCGGGGATCGCCATCCCCAGGTCGGGCCGCTGCCGGTCCGCGCCGGCGGTGTAGAGCCGGCCGGAGGCGTCGGCCAGCAGATAGGCGGGGGGGTTGTAGCTTCCCTCGACCTGCACGGGGCGGATGGGCACGCCGGATCCGCCCGCGGCCACGGACACCACATCCCACCCGAGATGTACCGCCCCAACTCGCACCATCACAGGCATCAGTGTGCCTGGTGTGTGGTCGACGCGCTCGCCGCCCCCACCCACCAGCGGTGGAGGCGGCGGATCGGCCCGTTCACCTGTCTCATCTCGCGGACTTCTTCAGCCGCAGCCGGGTCCAGGTGAGCAGCGCGAGCACCACTGTGATGGCCACCACCAGGCCGATATCCAGGAACCATGCGCTTCGCGTATGTTCCCAGAAGGCGTCCTGTTGCGATTGGACGAACAGCGAGCGAATATCCACCGTCGAGGCCGCCGCGGCGTAGCCCCAGCGCGAGGGGAACAGCCACGAGATCTGTTCCAGCACCACCCGGTCGGTCACCGGTATCAGACCACCGGCCATCACCAGCAGGCCCATGATCGCCACCACCAGCAGCGGCATCACCTGTTCGCTCGATTTCGCCAGACTCGACAGCAGCAGCCCGAACACCACACACGCGATCGCGGTGACGGCGATATCCAGATAGAGTTCGGCGCCACCGATGGCCAGTGCCGAACCTTCTTCCGGCCGTTTCTTACCCAGCAGCACGAACCCGATCATCACGCCCGACTGCAACAGCGCGGCCACACTGAAGACCACGATCTTCGCAGTCAGATACGCCCCCGACCGCAGTCCGACCGCGCGCTCGCGCTGGAAAATGGTCCGCTCCCCGACCAGATCGCGCACGGTGAGCGTGGACCCCATGAAACAGGCCCCGAGAATGAGCACCACCAGCAACTGCTGCGGTTCGGAACTCCCGACGCGGATGAAGCTTCCGTCGTCGGTCTGGGTCAGCGGCGGCGGGGAGAACCCGTACTGCCCCGGCACCACCAGCGACAATCCGCCGAGCACGAACGGCAGCAGCACCAGGAAGGCGAGATAGCCGCGGTCGGCCAGGATCAGCCGCAACTGCCGCCGCGCCAGCGTCGAGAACTGTTTCCAGGCACCGGACTGCGGCGGCGAACCGCCGCCGCCCTGCCGTGCCGCGGGCGGAGGCGGCGGTGGCAGCGCCGCCTGCCGGGATCGGTAGTGCGCGAACGCGGCATCCGGGTTGGCCGCCACATCGGCGAAGATCTTGGCCCAATCGCTGGTCCCGAGCGCGGCTTCGACACCGGCCGGATTTCCGGTGTAGGCGGTCTTACCGCCCGGCGCCAGCAGGACCACCTGGTCGCACATGTCCAGGCAGGCCACGGAGTGGGTGACCACGATCACCACGCGCCCGGCGTCGGCCAGTTCGCGCAGCATCATCATGACCTGGCGGTCCAGTGCCGGATCCAGACCGGAGGTCGGTTCGTCCAGGATCAGCAGGGAGGGCCCGGTGAGCAGCTCCAATGCCACCGAAGCCCGTTTACGCTGACCACCGGAGAGCCGATCGACCCGGGTGTCTGCGTGTTCGGTGAGCGAGAGTTCGCGCAGGACACCGTCGATCACCCCCCGGCGATCGGCTCTGGACGAGTCGGGCGGCAGTCGCAGTTCCGCGGCGAAGCCCAGGGCCTGCCGGACGGTGAGCTGCCGGTGCAGCACATCGTCCTGGGGCACCATGCCGATACGGGAGCGCAGCGCCTCGTATTCCGCGTGCAGGTCACGACCCTCGAAGGTCACGGCCCCGCCGGAGGGGTGGGTACTACCCGCGATCAACCGCGACAGCGTCGACTTACCCGCCCCGGAGGGACCGATCAGCGCGGTCAGCGTGCCGCGGGCGGCCTGCATGTTCACATCGACGAGCAGCTGTTTGTTGCCCTCGACGGTGAACCCCACCCCGTGTACGGCCAGACCCTGTTCGGCGACCGGGCGCTGCCGGTGCACCAGCGTGCCCTGCTGGACCTCGAAGTCGATATTGCCGATGGTGATGATGTCGCGTTCGCGCAGCACCGTGCGCTGCTGCCGGACACCGTTGACGAATGTTCCGTTGGCCGAACCGAGGTCCTCGATGGCGAGGCCTTCGGCCCCGGCGACCAGGCGCGCGTGTTTTCGTGAGGCCAGCGGATCGTCGACGACGATCTGATTGTCCGAGGTCCGCCCGATCGCCAGACCCCCCGGCGGGATCCGGTCGGCGCGGGCGATCGGCCCCTCGGTATTGCGGTGGCGCACCGGCGGGACGGCCGCCACGCTCGCCTTGGCGGTCATGTTCACATTGGCGGGCTGCGGCGGGACGACGGGCGGCTGGGCCGGGGTGGCGATCTGCGGTGGCCGGGGTGGTTGCCCACCGTGCGGGGGCCACTGCTGCGGCGCCGGACGTTGCGCGGGCAGCGGCTGGCTGGGTGTCGGTCCGCGCTGCCCCGCCTGCGGATGCGCACCGGACTGTGCCCGTGGCGGCGGCGCGGGCCGCTGCGGCGGCTGGGCGGGACGCGCCTGGGACGGCGGCCGCGCCGGCTGCTGTTGCTGGGGTACTCCGGCGGGAACGAGCCACAGCAGCGGGCCGCTGATCGCGTCCCCGAGCCGGACCTGGGTCGGCCGGTCGATCGGGACGGGTCCGCCGAGCCGGCGCGCGTCGACGAACACCCCGTTGGTACTTCCGTTGTCGGTGAGCACCCAGGCCCCCGACTGCCAGGCCAGGATCGCGTGGACCCGTGATACCAGCGGACTGTCGACGAACAGCGTCACCTCGGGCGCACGGCCCAGAGTGATCTGCTGATTCGAATCGAAGACTCGTTCAGTTCCATCATGGCGCACCGTGATGGTGCGCACCCCCGGTGCAGACATGCAGCGGATACTATTCCATTACCCGGGCATCGGAGGTGCCCCCGAGCGGGGGCGATCTCCCCGCTCCGGAGGCAACGAGCAGCACCCGCACCGGCCGAAATGGGGGAGGATCCATGCCGAAACTCACGACCGCCGCTGTCGTCGTCTCGGCACTGTGCGCACTGTTGCTGGTCACCGGGTGCACCCGTTCCGTGGACGGCCGGGCGGTGTCGATCTACGATAATCCGTTCCAGGTCGCCGGGCTGCCGACCACCAGCGGCCCCAGCGGCCCCCGGGAGAACCCGCCGACCTCGGACCTGGTCGCCGAGCACGGCGACGGCGGTGAGATCGATACCCTGGCGCTCAACGCGGTCACCGATGTGCAGGCCTATTGGGAGCAGCACTACGACGCCGAATTCGAGGGCGAGTTCGAACCGGTCGACAAATTGATCTCCTGGAGTGCCCGGGACTCGCGGCGCGAGTCGGTGGAATTCTGCACCGAGTCGACCTATCGGATGGTGAACGCCGCCTACTGCCGGCTGGACAACTCCATCGGCTGGGACCGGGCGCTGCTGCTGCCGACCATGACCGAGACGTTCGGGCAGATGTCGGTGGTGATGGTGATCGCCCACGAGTACGGGCACGCCATCCAGAACAACGCGAACATCGTCGACCGCGACGATCCGGTGATCGTCAAGGAACAGCAGGCCGACTGTTTCGCCGGGGCGTACATGCGCTGGGTGGCCGAGGGCCGGTCCGACTACTTCACCATCAATACCTCCGACGGCCTGAACTCGGTCCTCGCGGCCACGGTGGCGATCCGCGATTCGGACCCCGACGATCCCGAGAGCGTGCACGGTTCGGCCTTCGAACGGGTTTCGGCGGTGCAGATCGGTTTCACCGACGGCGCCAAGGGGTGCAAAGGGATCGATATGGACGAGATCGATCAGCGCCGGGGCGATCTGCCCCAGAGTTTCGAGGGCGCGTCCGGGGAGTTCGAGATCACCGAGCAGAGCCTGGTCGAACTGAGCAAGGCGCTGTCGGTGATCCTGCCGACTCCGGACGAGCCCACCTACCGGTACGACGGCGCCGACATCGACTGCAGCGACGGTGTTGCCACCGAGCCGGTCACCTATTGCCCCGCCAGTAATACGATCGCGACCAATATCGGCGGACTCGCCGAACGTGGGGCGGCCACCGATGATTCGGAAGTCCCGCTGCCGGTGAAGGTCACCGGCGACTACAACGGCTATGTGGTGTTCATCTCGCGCTACACCTTGTCGATACAACAGAGCCGGGACCAGGACCTGGTGGGCGCGAAAACGGGCTTGCGGGCGGCTTGCCTGTCCGGGGTGGCCACCGGGAAGCTGGCGGAATCCGGCCGGGCCGAGGGCGATATCACGTTGGCCGCCGGGGATCTGGACGAGGCGGTCTCGGGCCTGCTGACCGACGGTCTGGCCGCCAGCGATGTCGAGGGCAAAACGGTGCCGAGCGGGTTCTCCCGGGTGGACGCTTTCCGCGCCGGGGTACTCGGCGGCGAGGAAACCTGCAGCGCCCGGTACGAATAGCCCGCGGGCGGGCCCGTGTCACAGGCCGAAGGGCGGCGGTGCGGCCGATTCGTACCGCAACATCCGGTGGCCGATCAGGATCTCGGTACCCGGCACCAGCACCACGGGCTGATGCGGCGGAACGCGGACCCAGTCCCGGAAGCCCGCGGCCCGGGTGCGGGTGCCGTTGGTGGATCCCCGGTCGACCAGCGTCACATCCCAGTTCACCAGCAGGAGTTCCGCGTGCGCCCGGGACATCCCGCCGGAATTGTCGATCACCTGTAGTGGAGTGAGCCCGCGGCGCGCGGGTTCGGAATGCTCCGGATCACGCCCCAGCACGGAGTCGCTTTCCAGTAGATGGGTCGCACCGTCGTCGAGGACCAGGATGCCCAGCGGGGGGCGCACCACTTCGATCAGCGGTTGGGTCTGGTCGACGGGCATACCGCAGACACTGCAGAACGCCGCCCGGGGATCGGTGGGATGGGCGCGCGCGCATTTGAACCCCATCACCTTCACGGTGAGCGCGGTCCCCTTCGCGGTGGCCTCGGTGCGGCGCCGCAGTTCCGGGTCCAGCGGGGGTGTCCCACGCTCGGGCGGCCCGGGCAGCGCGTACGGCTGGTGCCGGCGCGGGGTGGAATGGGCGGGTGCCCGGTGCGGCGCGTCCGGCTCCGGCTGCCGGGAGTCCGCCGTCTCCCCGGGCTCGGCGCCGGCCGCGGGACCGTCGCCCGGCGGCCGCCGCCCGCTGATCTCGGTCTGCGCCCGGTGCGGATCGGTTGCCGGGGATTCGGTCCGCGGGTCGCCGGCGGGCCCCGGATCCCCGAGGCCACCGCGGGGCGCACTCCCCCGCTCGGACAGTTCGACCGTGTCGAGCAGCGGCGTCGATACGGCGGTGGCCACCGCGTCGGGGTCCACCGGCACCGCGGCGGGCCCCTCCGTTTCCCGCGCGGGCCGCACCGTGCCCGCGGTCTGCGTGGTTTCCGTGATCGGCCCGGGTGTCGCCCGGCTGCCGGTCGATACCCGGGTACCGGCCGTCGCGGCGGCGTCGCCGGGTGCGGTCCAGGCGATCACCCCGCCGGCCTCGGCAATGCCCTCGATCAGCCGCCCGATACCGCGGGTGGCCGGCAGTACAGGCCGGAAATCCTCGTCCGGGTCGCCGCCGGTGTCGTCGACGAACAGGGCGACCGCGCGGGCCGGTATCGCCACCGCCCGGTCGACGGTGAAGACCGCGTCGCGGCCGTGGAAGTATTCGATGTCGGCGCCGTCGAGGACCGCGGTCACGGCGCCGTGCAGGAATATCGCCACCCGGTCGGGGCCGGCGGCGGAGAGGATACCGAAATCCACAGCGGTTCCCGGGCTGGTGCGGTCCGCCTGGGCCATGAGCCATCTGGTCGCCTCCCGGGCGATCATCGCGCCCGGGTCGTCGGGTCGCCGCGCCGCGGCCTCGTGTACCAGCTCGGCCAGCTCCACCAGGGCTCGCACCGCCGGGGCGTGGGCGGTGGGCCGGTCCGCACCGCGATGGGCCACCAGCACCACCGCACCCGCCACCCGAGCCGCCGCATGCGCTCCGGCGACGACCTCGACCTGCTGATCCCGCACGAGGATCAGCCTCCGTCGAAGTCGCGCTGCGGTTGGCCTGCCACCAGTCCAGGGTATGGCACGAGGTCACGGCGCCCTTCCCCGAGATCGCTGTGCGTCGGGTAACTTCGACACCGCAGTTTCGATCGGAACGAGGGGCCGGCCCATGGTTCGGATATCACGCGCGAGCACCGTCACCGCGGTCGTCGCTCTGGTAGCGGCCGCATTGTCCGGATGCGGGTCCCTGGCCGGGAGACCGGTGCCGGAGGAGATCGACGTACGCACCCTCGCGGTCGGCGATTTCCCGGTCGACAAGTTCAGCTACCCCGCCGACGCGGGCGACAACGGGCGCATGCTGGAGGGTATCCGCATGTCGGAGGCGGTTGTCACCAGCAATCAGGTCGATCCGTCGCTCAGGTACGGCCGCGGTTCGAAGGTGCTCCCCGATACCGCGACCGCGATCGACTTCCTGGCCAATGTGTCCGAACCGGTGCTGAAGAAACGCCGGATGGTGGTCGGCTACGCGGCCAGCGGCGCGGATCGCGACGATCCGGAGGGCCAGACCCGGCCGGAAGCCGATGCCACCGCGATCACAGTGGTGGCCCTGCGCTTTCCCGATACCTCGGCCGCGGCCGAAGCGGCCCGGGAACTGGAGGACGCCGATATCGGGGTCTCGCCGGACAACCGGCGGCTGAAGTCGGCGAAGCATCCCGACGCGCTGGTGCACTGGCGGCCCGGTATCGCCAATATCGGCGCCTTCCTGGCCCACGACGAGTTCGTGATCTCTCTGTTCGTGCAGCGGCCGAAAGCCGACAGCTCGGATCTGGTGTCCTGGGTGGACAGAACCCTCACCGCGCAGCTGGCCCAGCTCGGCCGGTTTCATCCCACACCCCTCGCCGATATCGACGATCTGCGGGTGGATCCGGAGGATCTGCTGTCGCGGGTGGTGGTCGCCGACCGCAGCGGCCAGGTTCCCGATCCCGACAAATTCGCCGTGTACGGCCGCAACTATCTGATCAACTCGGCCGACGACCAGCCCGCCCGCGCCCGGCTGCTCGACCAGTCCGGGTTCGAGGCCACCGCGTACGCCGACGGCGGTTCGGTGGCCCGGGTCCGCGATCCGGCGGGTGCGCCGATCCTGGTGGACGGTTTCGTCGAATCGACGGGCACGGCCTACGACGCGTATCCCGCCCCCGCCGGTGTTCCGGGCGCGAAATGCCTGCAACTCAACGACAAGGGCGATCCGCAGCATCAGTACCGGTTCCGCTGCTTCGTCCCGTACAAGCGGTATGTGGGCGTGGTGTCCAGCGACAGCGAGACCGAGATCGAGCAGAAGACCGCGGCGCAGTACGCCCTGCTCGCGAACAGCCTCTGACCCTGGGCGCGGGCCGGTGAACCGGCCGAATTCGTTGTGGCGCGGACACTCTCGCCATCCGGCGCGGCGCGCCGATTTTGCCACAAGGGCAGGCTAGCCTTACCGTGTTCTGCGTCTCATCGCGATGTGCGCGATCGGCGCCCACACACCCGTCCACCTGCACTTCGAGCGCGCCATACGCGAAAGCTATCACACGCCGTAGTTAGGTTACCCTTGCCGCGGCTCCGCGAACGCACTAACTTCGCATCGACTCGTCACCGCCGGTACTCCGAACCACGATTCCGAGAAGGGAAATTTTGGTGAAAAGCGTTCTCTCCGAACGTAAGACGCTTCACCCTCCTAGCATCGACGATATCGAGCACCGTGAGTTACCCGAGACCGCCGGACGGGCGGTGCGTGAATTGGCCGCTGAGATCGTGTTCACACTGGGTCCCGCGCCGGGCGCCGCCGGGCGCGCGCTCACCGACCCCGCTCTGATCGATCTGATCACCGCCCGCGCCGGAGAACTCCCCGCGGAAGTCCGCACCGCGATGCGCCCGCCCGCCACCGCGGCCGGCGCCTGTGTGCTGCGCCGGCTGCCGCTGCACGACGACGAAATCGGCCCTACCCCACCGGATTGGCAGACCGCGACCGCATGGGCCGCCGAACCCGAGCGACCCGGCCGCTCGTTCGAACTGGATATCGCCATGCTGCTACTGGCCGCCGCGGCCGGCGAACCGTTCGGCTGGGCCGGTCAGCAGGACGGCCGCCTGGTCAACAACATCGTGCCGGCGGCGGGCCACGAGTTCGAGCAGTCCGGAGCCAGCAGCGCCATCCTGCTCAGCCCGCACACCGAGGACGCCTTCCATCCGCAGCGCGCGAATCTGCTGCTGCTGGGCTGCCTGCGCAATCCGGACCGCGTCGGCACCACCGTCTCGTCGGTGCGCAGGGTCGAGCTGACCGCCGCGGAACAGGACGCGCTGCGCACCCCCACCCTGCCGATCCTGCCGGATGTCTCCTACGGCTCCGGTTTCGACCGCGAGACCGCCGTACCGGTGCCCACACTCTGGTGCGAGCCCGGACACGAGGGCAGGCCCGAGGCCCTCACGATGCGTTTCGACCCCGCCTACACTCCGCTCGCCGACGCCGGCCCGCACTACCGCGCGGCTTACCAGCGGCTGGAAGAAGAACTCGAACGGGTATGCGCACTCGCCTGCCTCGAACCCGGTGAGCTGCTCCTGGTCGACAACGATGTCGCTGTTCACGGCCGGGTTCCGTTCACCGCGCGCTACGACGGCACCGACCGCTGGCTCAAGCGGGTGAACATCCGGCGACCCGAACGCCCGCGCCGCGCAGCCGAATCCGGGGAGAATGGATACGGTCAGCGAATCATCGCGCCCTTCGCGCCGCTCCCGGCGCAGCGGGCGCGGGCAGAGCGGAACGGTGCAGTAGATGATCGAGGATCCGTTGAGCACACGTGACCGGCCGACCCCCTTGCGTGTCCTGAGCCGCGGCGATCTCGCCGATGTGCCGGTGGCCCCGGCCGAGGTGGTCCGTGCGGTGGAAGAGGCCTATATCGCCCTGGCCGCAGGGGATTCCGATAATCCACGCAAGCTCAGCGTGGCCAACCCGGACGGCTGGTCGGTCGCCTACGCGATGCTGGGCCGCGACGGGCGGCGCCGGGTGGTCGCCATGAAGACGTCCTACAAGTTCGATCCCGGCCACGATCGCACCACCAAGCGCTACTACACCACGATCACGCTGTACGACGACACCACGGGCGCGCCCATCGCCATGATGGACTGCGCGCGGGTGGGTGCGCTGCGGACCCCGGCGGTGTCGGCGCTGTTGGTGCGCGAGACGGTGCACCGGGACGCCGATACGGTGCTGCTCATCGGCACCGGCACCCAGGGCCGCAACGCGCTACCGCATCTGCTGGCCGCCAACCCGCAGTTGCGCAAACTGATGCTGTACGGCACCCACCCCGAGGGAATCGAGGCGGTGCACCGGCAGCTCGCCGAGTACGCCCCGCACGCGCTGCTGGAGAACGTCGACGATCCGTACACCGCGGCGCGGACGGCGGATGTGGTGCTGGCGACCGCCGGCCCGGGCACCGAGGTGGCCATCGAATCCGAGCACCTCGCACCGGGTTCGGTGGTGGTGCTGGTGGGTTACGGACTCGCCCCGTCCACGCTGCACGACGCCGACCGGGTGATCGCCACCAGCGCCGAGCAGATGGCGCTGACCGGCACCGATATGGCCGACGACAACGGCGACCTGCGCCCGGTGGACGCGGAGCTGCCGCAGATCCTGAGCCGGCGCGCCGTCGGCCGGCGGCGGGCGGAGGACAAGATCTTCGTCTACAACAGCGGTCTGGTGCTCACCGATATCGCGGTGGCGCACGCCCTGGCCGAGCGTGCCATCGCCGAGGGCCGCGGCACGGAGGTCTCGCTATGGGATTGACCGGAGCCGATGCGCCCGCCGATGCCGAATCCGGTCCGCCCGGCGGATACGCGGGGACCGTGGCGGCACCGGTTCCCGCCCATCGCGATCGGTGGGAACAGCGCGTCCTCGCCGATCCGCAGCTCCTGGGTGATATCGCCTACGCGATCGGGGGTCCTTTCCATCTGATGTATCCCGCCCGGGTGGTCGACAATATCCGTGGCTTCCAACAGGTTTTCACCGAATCCGGGATCGTCGGGACGGTGTACTACGGCAAGAAGGCCAACAAAGCGGCCTGTGTGGCGCGGGCCTGCGCCACCGCCGGCGCGGGTATCGATGTATCCAGCACGGGGGAACTCAGCGCCGCACTCGGACAGGGCATCCGCGGCGCCGATCTCCTGGTGACCGGTCCCGACAAAAGCGACGATCTGCACTGGCTGGCCGCCCGGCACGACTGCCTGGTCGCCGTGGACAGTATCGGCGAGCTGAAACGCCTGGCGGCACTGGATATCCCGGTCCGGGTGCTGCTGCGGGCGCTGCCCCCGGCATCGGCCAGCCGGTTCGGTATGTCGGCCGAGGAACTGGATCACACGGTTTCCGAGTCGGCCGACTATCCGTCGATCACCCTGCAGGGTTTCAGTTTCCATCTCTCCGGATACGATCCGGCCCCCCGGGCCGTAATGGCCGGGCATCTGCTCGACCGGTGTCACGCCGCACGGGCGCTGGGCCATCCGGCCACCACCGTGTCCATCGGTGGCGGGTTCGGTGTCGACTACGTGTCCGCCGCGGACTGGGCGGCGTTCCGGGAACAAGCGACCCGCCGCTGGTTCCATTCCGGAAAAGCGTTCGAGTCGTACTACCCGTATTCCTTCCCCGAACCCGGCGCCGCCATGCTCGCCGCGATCCTCCGGAGCGACGATCTCGCCGGTCGCCTGCGGCGCACGGGGACGACCTTGGCGGTCGAGCCGGGCCGTGCCCTGCTGGACCGGGCGGGCAGCACGGTGTTCCGGGTACAGGGCGGCAAGACCCGCCACGAACACGGGCAGCCCTACCGGATCCTGACCGTCGACGGTACGAGCCTGAGCCTTTCCGAACAGTGGTTCGACAGCGAATATCTACCCGACCCGGTGCTCTGGCCGGACACCCCCGGCACCCCGACCGCCACGGTCGTCGGCGCCGCGACCTGCCTCGAATCGGACATGCTGAGCTGGCGGCGGATTCCGCTGCCCCGCGCGGCCCGGGCCGGCGACCTGCTGATCTACCCGAACACCGCCGGATATCAGATGGATTCCAACGAATCGCCCTTCCACGAACTGCCCCTCCCGCCGAAAGTGGTGCTCTCCGAAGCGCCGGGCGGCCGGTATCGCTGGGCCCTCGATCAATCCCGTCACTGAGACCGTCAGCGCCGGTCTCTTCGCATCACCCGTAATCGACGCCCAGGAGATCCGCCATGTCCCTCGTCACCCGTGTCACAGACCTCATCGGCCGCACCCCGCTCTTCGAATTGGCCGCCACCGGGTCCGGCACCCGATTACTACTCAAGCTCGAACAGTTCAATCCGACCGGCGCCGCCAAGATCCGGATGGCGCGGGAAATGGTTCTCGACGCGGAGCGTCGGGGTTTGCTGCGCGAGGGCGGACATATCATCGAATCCACATCCGGAAATACCGGGCTCGGTCTCGCGGTGGTCGCCGCCGAACGCGGCTATCGTTTCACCGCGGTGGTCGACCATCATGCGAGTAAGGACAAATTACGGGCGATGCGGGCAATGGGCGCGGAGCTGGTTTTCGTCGCCGACGAGGGCGACGACGATTTGGCGACCTCGGCGCGTGAGGATCACGCGGCCGCGCTGGCGGCCGGCGAATCCGGCGCGTTCTTCACCGAGCAGCACAACAACGATGCCAATGCCGTCGGTTATTACGCGGTAGCCGAAGAATTACTGGCCGAGGTGGAGCGGGTCGATATCCTGCTGTCCGCGGTGGGCACCGGTGGCTCCCTGTTCGGTACCGCCACCCGGCTGCGCGAGCTGGGCTGCGTTCCGCGGGTGATCGGCGTGGAACCGGTCGGTTCGATCGCATTCGGTGGACCGGGCGGGCCGTACTGGCAGTCGGGCACCGGCACTCCGCCCGGCGCCACCATCGGTACGGCCGTGGACTACGACCTGCTCGACGAGGGCGTCAAGGTGACCGACCGGGCCGCGTTCGCCACCTGCCGTGCGGTCTCGCGGCGTCTGGGCCTGATGCTCGGCGGTTCGGCGGGCGGTTCGGTCCATGCGGCACTGACCCGGCTCGAGGAGTTCCCGGCCGGGTCCACTGTGGTCACCCTCGTCTGCGACGGCGGCGAGAAGTATCTCGACACCGTGTTCGACGACGACTGGATGGCCGCTCGCGAACTACTCGATACCGAGACCGAACGCGAAGTCCACGCCATGCTGACGCGCTATGCCCCCGCGAACAGGGGCAATCATCCGGTGGGGGCGGCCGTTTTGAACGACGTCGCGGCCGGGAATACCCACGCCGTCCGGGTCGACCGACCGGACGAACACGAACATACGGAGGAATCGGACACTATGGTGCGGGCCCGGTGATCAGCACACCCCTCTCGCGAATTCGTCCCGACGGCCGGCACCCGGCCGGCTCGGCCGCGCTGGCCGCCCTGGCCGCTCCCATCGCGCTCACCCAACTGGCACAGGTCGCCGTATCCACCACCAATATCGCCCTGATGGGCAGTCTCGGTGTGCGCGCGGTCGCCGCGGGCGGGCTGGCCTTGGTGCTGTTCAACCAGATCCGGACCATGTGCGTCGGATTGATCACCGGCAGCGGCAACCAGATCGCCGCCGCGGTAGGCGCCGCCGGCAAACGCGGCGACGATCCGGGCCCCGAGGTGCGTGAGGTGGTGCGGTCGAGTTTCCTGATCGCCACCGTCGCCGGCCTGCTCGGCGGCGCGGTACTCATCGGGCTGGGATGGTCGCTGCAGTGGCTCGGCCAGGACGCGGGAGTACTGGCCGAGGCCCGGCCGCTGATGGTCGCCCTCGCCCCCGGGCTGCTGCCCTGCCTGTGGTTCCAGGTGCTGCGCCAGTACACGGTGGGGATGCAACGGCCGCAGGCGCTGCTGGCCGTCACGCTCGGTTCCATCGCGGTCAACCTCGTGCTGGCCTTGGCACTGATCCACGGCTGGGCCGGATTGCCGGCGCTCGGGGCGACCGGTGTCGGGGTGGCGACCTCGCTTGTCTTCCTGCTCATGTTCGCCGTCTTCTGGACCATGGTGCGCCGCGATCCCGAACTCGGCGCCACCCTGCCGATCCGGCCGTGGCCGGTACGGATGACGACCGTAGGCGGCGAACTGCGGCTGGGCACACCCATCGCCCTCACCTACGGTTCGGAAGCCGGGATGTTCTCGGTACTCGCACTGGTCATGGGGGCGCTGGGCCCCGCCGCACTGGCCGCCCACAATGTGGTGTACCAGGTGATCTATATCGTCTTCCAGATCGCCATCGGCATCTCGCACGGCGCGTCCATCCTGGTGAGCCACAGTGTCGCCCGGGACGAGACCGGGCACGCCCGGGGTCTGGCGCGGCTGGCGCTCCGGTTCGCCGGAGCGGTCACGTTGGTCACCGGCCTGGCCTATGTGTTCATCCCCGATCTGGTGTTGCGCCCGTTCCTCGATCCCACCGACTCCACGACCGTGGAGCTGGCCCGCTCACTGCTGCTCATCGGTATCGTGCTGCAATTCTTCGACGCGGCCCAGAACATCGGCACCGGACTGCTGCGCGGCCTGCAGGCCACCAACGCGGGTTTCCGGCTATCGGTGGTCGGCTATTGGATCGTCGGACTTCCCACGGCGCTGTTGCTGGCCTACCCCGCCGGGCTGGGCGCGGCCGGGGTCTGGTGGGGACTGACCGCGGGTCTGGCCACCACCGCCGCTCTCATGTTGCGGAAATACTTCAGCCTGCTCGACGAGCACGACGCAGTGCTCGCTCCCCGTCAGCGGGAGACAGTAAGTTAGGATTGCCTTCCCAAAGTTGAGTGGAAGGAGTACGCGGTGCGTATCGTCGTCCTGTTCGGTTCGGAGATGGGCACAGCGGAGACGGTGGCCGAGGGAATCGCCGAGGAACTGACCGAACACGAGGTCTCCGTCTTCGATATGAGCGAGTTCGACATCACCGGACTCGACCCGGAGATCTTCCACATCGTCGTGTGCTCCACCTACGGTGAGGGCGATCTGCCCACCGGGGCCGAACCGTTCTTCGAGGCCCTCGACACGCATCACCCCGATCTGACCGGGCTGCGATTCGCGGTGTTCGGACTCGGCGATTCCGTCTACGACCACACTTTCAACCGGGGCGGGGAGATCGCCGCGGAGGCACTCACCGCACTCGGCGGCGTGCAGCTCGGCGAGCACGCCCGCCACGACGCGTCCGGCGAGATCAAGGCCGCGGCCTTGGGGCGTGCCTGGGTGCGGACCCTCCCGCTGGAGTCCACGACCCTCACCCCCGCCTGACTCACCGATCCCGGAAACCCCTGCGCCGCCGACGACAGCCGGACCGCGGCCGCCGCGATTCGCGAAAGGCCTTCCCCACCTCCCGTTCTGAGGGTCACCTCGCCCGCGCCGCCCGGTTTCCGCTCGGCACTAAGGTGTTTCAGCGCAGGTCGGGGGCCGGTGCTTCCTCCGCGCGTGTCGACGCCGACCTCTAGACTGGTGCGTGGTACGGCACACCCCCGCCGCACCACGTCGATCCAGGAGGGGACGATATGGCAGCCGGAATCAGTTCCGCGGAGAATCCCGCAACCGACCATCCCGAGCTGGAAGCGCTGCCGGAATGGCCACAGGAGACCATCGCGGTACTGGTCACCACCGATCCCGCACCGCACGCCATCCCGGTGTCGTGGCCGGTGCGCGCCGGCGACCGGCGAATCCTGCTGAGCCTCAAATTCGATCGCGGCTCGCTGGCCCGGTTACGCGAGCGGCCGCAGGTCGCGCTGCTCATCCTGGGCGGCGGGAATGTGGCGCTGTGCGCCCGGGGCGCGGCCAAGGTCATCGCCGAGGAGATGCCCGGCGCGGACGACTATGTGGCGGTACGCCTCGACGTGGATGTGATCGACGATCACCGGCAGTCGGCTTTCGCGGTCGCGCAGGGTATCCAGCGCACGGTGCTCGACGACAGCGAACTGCGCGCCCTGGAACACCGGGTCGCGACGCTGAAGTCCTGGGCGGAGAACGAAGAGAAGATCTGAGCCGGACACCCCGGCCCACCACCTCGGGTGTCTTCGGTGCTTCGCTCGGTGCGGCGCCGCGACATCCGATCGCCGGACGACTCCGGCGTAGAAACACCCTCGCGTCCGGGCGCTTCCCCTCGGGTGGCCCGGCGCGGTCGTCGTCGGGCGCGACGGCCCCGATGGTTCCGGCGCCCGGTGCCGTGATCATCGGGCGCCCCGGCGCCGAGGAAGGAGAACATGAGCGTCAACCTGGCCAAGGGCGGCAATGTCTCGCTGTCCAAACAGGCCCCCGATCTGACCAGGATCGCCGTCGGACTCGGCTGGGATGTGCGTACCACCGTGGGCGCCGACTACGACCTGGATGCCAGCGCGCTGGCGACCGGACCGGATCTGAAGGTCCTCTCCGATGAGCATTTCGTCTTCTACAACAACCTCAGGTCGCCGGAGGGCACCATCGAGCACACCGGTGACAATCTCACCGGCGAGGGCGACGGTGACGACGAGGTGATCAATGTCGATCTGGCCAATACCCCGGAGACGATCACCAATATCTTCTTCCCGGTATCCATCCACGATGCCGACCAGCGCGGTCAGTCCTTCGGCCAGATCCGCAACGCCTACATCCGGGTCACCGATCTGAACACCGGCGCCGAACTCGCCCGCTACGACCTCTCCGAGGACGCGTCCTCCGAAACCGCCATGGTGTTCGGCGAACTCTATCGCCGGCAGGGCGAATGGAAGTTCCGCGCGATCGGCCAGGGCTACGCCTCGGGCCTGGCGGGTATCGCGCGCGATTACGGCGTCAACGTCTGACGACTCTCCGCCGCCGGCGGCGGCCCGGATCGGTCAGGCGGACCGGGTGGTGCTCGGCCAGTACCGGAGCCAGTCGGCGGCGGAGAGCGGGCGGCGGGCGCCCCGGGCGACCTCGGCGTCGTCCTCGGCCCGGCGAATCGCGGCGGCGAAGGCCACGGTGGCTTTGCGCAGACGTTCCTCGGCGCTCTCCGTGCCGCCCAGATGGACGACGCGCAGATCTTCCGGGATCAATTCGTCCGGTAGACCGGCGCGGGCGCTACGGGAGCAGACCTTCTCGGCCAGCGCCAGCGCCGGCTGCGCCATGGCGATACCGTCCAGGCAGGAACGCCGGGTCTTCTCCGCGGATTTCTTTTCCTCCCAAGCCTTTTCCTGGACCGCGACCTTCTCTTCGACCGTGACCGCCGTACCGAACCCGTATTCGTCGGGCCCGGCAGCCAGGTGCGGACTCCGGTTCACCAGTTTGGCGACCAATGCGGCGGCCACCTCGTCGATGGTGAACTCGCCTGCCGCCTCGGCTATCCGCGAATGGAACAGCACCTGGAGCAGCAGGTCGCCCAGCTCCTCACGGATCGTCTCGGCGTCCTCGTGCTGGATGGCGTCGAGCAGTTCGTAGGTCTCCTCGAGCAGATACGGCCGCAGCGAATCGTGGGTCTGGGTGACCTCCCAGCCGCCGAACCGCCACAACCGGTCCATCACCTCGACCGCTTCGGTCAATCCGGCGGCGACAGTGGCGGTTTCCGTTTCGAGTACACCCGGTTCGGGCCGGTCGGCGGGCGTGTCGCTCATCGCGCCGGACTCACCTCGGTGGCGACGGTGAGATCGACCGCGCCCGCGGCCTTACCGTCGAGGGCCAGCAGCAGATCGGCGAGATACTGCAGCAGTGCCACATCGCGCAGCCGGTCGGCGCCGACGCTGTCCTGCACCCGCGGCAGCGGCAGCTGTACCACCGAACTGGCCGCGCGGTAGTTCGCGCTCGGGTAGATCCGCTTGAGCCGCATCTGTTTCGAATCGGGCAGCGACAGCGGCGAAATCTTCACCGTGGTGCCGGTGACCGCGATCTCGGTGACCCCGTACTCGCGGGCCAGCAGCCGCAGTTCGGCCACCGAGACCAACCGGCCGACCTCGACCGGCAGCGGGCCGTAGCGGTCGGTGAGCTCCTCGACGACCGCGGCCAGCGCCGGATCGTCGTGGGCGGCGGCGAGTTTGCGGTAGGCCTCGAGCCGGAGCCGATCGCTGGCGATGTAGTCGGGCGGGATGTGCGCGTCCACCGGGAGGTCGATCCGGACCTCCTTGGTCTCCTCGGTGGTTATCGGTTTCCCGTCCGCGGCCGCGCGGTAGGCCTCCACCGCTTCGCCGACGAGTCGCACATAGAGGTCGAACCCCACGCCGGCCACATGCCCGGACTGTTCGGCGCCCAGCACGTTACCGGCGCCGCGGATTTCGAGGTCCTTCATCGCCACGGCCATACCCGCGCCGAGATCGGAGTTCTGCGCGATGGTGGCGAGCCGGTCGTAGGCGGTTTCGGTGAGCGGCTTCTCCGCCGGGTAGAGGAAGTAGGCGTAGCCGCGTTCCCGGCTGCGCCCGACCCGCCCGCGCAACTGGTGCAGCTGGGAAAGGCCGAGCGTATCGGCGCGTTCCACGATCAGCGTATTGGCATTGGAGATGTCGAGACCGGTTTCGATGATGGTGGTGCAGACGAGGACGTCGAATTCGCGCTGCCAGAAACCCTGCACGGTGCGTTCGAGATTGTCCTCGTTCATCTGCCCGTGCGCCACCACCACCCGGGCCTCGGGCACCAGATCCCGGATCCGTTTGGCGGCCTTGTCGATCGAGGACACCCGGTTGTGCACATAGAACACCTGGCCGTCCCGCAGCAACTCGCGGCGGATCGCGGCGGTGACCTGCTTGTCGTTGTAGCCACCGACATAGGTGAGCACGGGATGGCGTTCCTCCGGCGGAGTCAGGATGGTCGACATCTCGCGGATACCGGCCAGGCTCATCTCCAGCGTGCGCGGAATCGGCGTCGCGGACATGGTCAGCACGTCCACATGGGTGCGCAGCGCCTTGATGTGCTCCTTGTGCTCCACCCCGAAACGCTGCTCCTCGTCCACGATCACCAGGCCGAGGTTCTTCCAGCGCACCCGGGTCTGCAACAGCCGGTGGGTGCCGACCACGATATCGACCTCGCCCTCGGCCATCCCCGCGAGCACTTCCCGCGATTCCGCGGGATCGGTGAACCGGGACAGGCCCTTCACGGTCACCGGGAAACCGGCGATGCGTTCGGTGAAGGTCTGCAGATGCTGCTGGGCCAGCAGGGTGGTCGGCACCAGGACCACCACCTGCTTCCCGTCCTGTACGGCCTTGAAGGCCGCGCGTACCGCGATCTCGGTCTTGCCGTAGCCGACGTCGCCGCAGACGACCCGGTCCATCGGCACCGCCTTCTCCATATCCGCTTTGACATCGGAGATGGCGGTGAGCTGATCGACGGTCTCGGTGAACGCGAACGCGTCTTCCATCTCCCGCTGCCACGGGGTGTCCGGGCCGAAGGCGTGGCCGGGCGCGGCCTGCCGGGCGGCGTAGAGCTGCACCAGCTCACCGGCGATCTCCCGGACCGCCTTACGCGCCTTGCGCTTGGTGTTCGCCCAGTCGGCGCCACCCAGTTTGGACAGGCTGGGCATTTCCCCGCCCACATACCGGGACAGTTGGTCCAGCGATTCCATCGGCACGTACAACCGGTCGCCGGGCTGGCCGCGTTTCCCGGGCGCGTATTCGATCACCAGGTATTCGCGCCGCGCCCCGCCGACCGTGCGCTCGATCATCTCCACGAACCGGCCGATCCCGTGCTGGTCGTGCACCACCATGTCCCCGGCGTTCAACGCCAGCGGATCCACCTGGTTGCGGCGTTTGGCGGGCAGCCGCTTCCCGTCGCCCGGGGCGGTGACCCGATTACCGGTGAGATCGGACTCCGCGACCACCACCAGGCCGGCGTCCCCGAAGATCACGCCGTCGTGCAACGACCCGCACAGCACCCCGACCACCCCGGGCGCCGGCTCCGCACCGGCCTCCAGCCGTGCGGCCGGCACCTCCGCCTCCCCGAGGCGCTCCAGTGTGCGCTGGGCCGTACCGTGCCCGGCCAGTACCACCACCGCGCGGCCGCCGGTCGTCACATGCGCGCGCAGCGACGCGAAAATGGTCGCCACCAATTCGTCGGACCCCCGGGCGGCGGGGCCGGACTGCACCGGCAACTCCACCTCCGACGGATCCCCGGACGCCAGCGGGCTCAACGTCCACCAGGGCAGCTCCCGCGCCTCGGCGCTCGCCTGGATATCGCCGAGCGGGCGGTAGGCCGACGCCGCCAGATCCAGCCCGTGGGCGCCCAGCGGCGCGTCACCGCCGAAGGACGCCGCGGTCCAGGAGGCCTCCAGGAACTCCTCACCGGTCCGCATGAGGTCGGCCGCCCGAGTGCGTACCTTCTCCGGGTCGCACACCAGCAGATGGGTGCGATCGGGCAACTGCTCGGTGAGCAGCCGCAGCTCACCGGGCTGCAGCACCGGCAGCAGCGCCTCCATACCCTCGACCGGGATACCCTCGGCCAGCTTCGCCAGCATCTCCACCAGCGCGGCATCGGCCGGGTTCGCCGCCGCCACCTCCGCGGCACGTTCCCGCACCGCCGCGGTGAGCAGCAGCTCCCGGCAGGGCGGCGCGACCACGGTCTCCAGCGAGGTCTCCCCGAGCGACCGCTGATCGGCCACCGAGAACGGCCGCAATTCGGTGATCTCGTCGCCCCAGAACTCCACCCGGACCGGATGATCCGCGGTCGGCGGGAACAGATCCAGGATCCCGCCACGCACCGCGAACTCGCCGCGCTTACCGACCATATCGACGCGCGTGTACGCGAATTCGACCAGCCGCGCGACCAATTCGTCGAAATCGGCTTCCCCGCCGATCCGCAGCACGATCGGCTCGATATCGCCCAGACCACTCGCCATCGGCTGCATCAGCGACCGCACCGTGGTCACCACGACCCGTAACGGCTCCGGGAACACCGGGTCCTCCGGATGCGCCAGCCGCCGCAACACCTCCAGCCGCCGCCCGACCGTATCGGCCCCCGGCGACAACCGCTCGTGCGGCAGGGTCTCCCAGGACAGGAACTGCGCGACCGCGGCCCCGAGCATCTCGCCCAATTCCAGTGTCAGATCATCGGCCTCCCGGCCGGTCGCGGTCACCACCACCACGGGCCGCTCGGCGGCCATGGTCGCCGCGACGAACGACCGCGCCGCCGCCGGCGCCACCAGTTCCACCGGCGATCGCCCGAGCAACCCGGAAACGGTCCGCAACGCGGTATCGGCACCGGCCGCGGCGGCCAATCCCGCCAGTGGTGGACGTGGGGCAGACATGTTCTCTCCTGAACGCCGAACGAAAGCGATTCCACCGGGCCAGCCGAGTGTATCGACGAGCGTCCAGCGAATTATCAGCGGTCCGGGAAGAGGCTCGGCCGGGTCTGCCGAGGTCAGGGAATCAGCGGCGACGAACGGCGGAGCGGACGGGCGAGCCGGGCTGCTCACGGAAGACGAGGCGGGCCGATACGCGAAGGCGAGCATGTGGGCCTACTCGCGAAGGCAGGAGGTGAGGCTCGCCCGCGAAGGCGGGAAGTGAGGCTCGCCCGCGAAGGCAGGAAGTGAAGCTCACCCGCGAAGGCAGGAAGTGAAGCTCACCCGCGAAGGCAGGAAGTGAAGCTCACCCGCGAAGGCAGGAAGTGAAGCTCACCCGCGAAGGCAGGAAG
>NZ_JBEXLL010000090.1:0-300 GCF_040609955.1 Nocardia sp. NPDC004568 | reverse complement strand
TGAAGCTCACCCGCGAAGGTGCTGTGTTTTTTGGCGCGCCTCCGGCGCGCGGGGTTGAGGCCCCCTTGGTCAACCCTTGGAGGTGTCTCGCAACACTCGACACATGCGGTTGCGTCGGCATTCGACGGGCTGATCAGACGCCGGGCCGACCGCTCGGGTGACCTGGCGTCCGAGCCGGGGCTTTACGCACGTGGCCGCACCGGCTTGGTGCCGAGTCTTACGAGGCCCGGAAAGGGTCGAGGCCCGTCCCGCCGTTCAGGCCTCGAAAGCGCCCGCGCCGAAGGCGCAAGTCTCGAGGCC